>JBAXMF010000022.1:0-14565 GCA_037134435.1 Methanomicrobiales archaeon
CCTTTTGCGATCATCTTTAATATTTCCGGGATTGCTTCTTTTGCTGCTTTCCCCAATTCAACTGCATGCAGCACTTCGATGAACAGATCATCGGAAATCATTGAGATATCTGCCCCATCTCTTTGGATCTCTTTCAGGGTCATTAGGATAGTACTGGCGGCAAGTGTTGGGTTGATGGTTTCCGCGATCGATCTTTCGAAGAGCGGGAGGCGTTCAGAGAATGCGATCTGCCGTGCCAGCCCTTCATCAAGGGCGAGTTCCGTCCTGAACCGTTGCGCCCTTACGGTAAGGAGCTCGGGCAGTGAAATGCCACCCCAGGTGGACGGTCCAACATTTACTGGCAGTACATCTGTTTCGGGATACATCCTTGCCGCCCCCGGTAATGGTCGCATGTAGGCGGTGTTTCCTTCGGGGAGCATCTTCCTCGTCTCTTCCGGTACCCCGTCCAGTGCAAACCCCGCGCGCTTTATCACCTGCATGGCCGCACAATGTGCCTGTTTTGGAGTTGCTGCGACAAGGACGATGCAGTCCTTTTCATCCGTCATAAGGGTTCTACGGAGTGATTCCACCTCTTCCTGGGTAATCCCGTATGCCGGCAGCTCGTCGGTATGGAAAATACCCCCGACACCGCAAATTTTTGCATAATCCGACAGTTCGGTACCGAGACGCCGCCCTGGCTGGATCTCGGTCCCGACAAGGCCGGAAAACCCGTTCAGGCGAACTGCAAGTATCATTTTAGCTTTTTTGAGGATTGCAGACCCGGTCCCGGCAAAGAGAGTTGTCACATCAACGGGCACTGGTTGTACAGAAGCCCCGCGCAATACCAGCTGGTCACGGATCATAATCAGGTTCTGCTGCCGTTGCGCCTCGAGTTTCACTACATCTGCGACAAGGTCCAGGTCCTGGACACCTTTTACCTCGATCCGTGCACCACCCTTAATGGATATATTGACGTCCTGCCTGATCGTCCCGAGACCGCGTTTCACTTTGCCAGTCGAACGGAGGACCATGCCGAGGTACCCTGCCATCTCCCTGACTTCTTCGGGTGTGTGCATGCAGGGGGAGGTGGTAATCTCCACCAGCGGGATCCCGAGACGGTCGAGCGAGAAGGTCTCGCCCTCCACGCGCTGTGCCGCCTCCTCCTCAAGGCAGAGTGTCTCGATCCTCCCGCCGTTTGGGAGGGTGCCATTCACGGCAACCAGTGCCGTCCGCTGGAAGCCGCTGGTATTAGAGCCATCAATGACAAGTTTCCGCATCACATTGACCTGCTCGATCGGTGTCATGCCGAACATTTTTGCAATGGTAAGGCTGAGTAACATGGCTTCCTGGTTGAGCGGTGCCGGGGGCTCCTCGTCATTCTCAACAAGGCAGGTCGAATCATATGTGTAATAGGTGAATTTCCTCTCTCGCTTCATCTCTTCGCGGGCGGCGCCATCAATCTCGCCCATTTCGCTCTCGGTTGCACGGAGATACCGGTGATACTCACCCGAGTGCTCACCGGACTTCCGGAGCAGGGTCGGACACCTGCAGAAGAGTTTTTCTTTCGTATCGAGCTGCTGGTGGATCTCAATCCCTGCAAGGAGCCCGATCTTTTCATAGTCCATGGCGTGACCTCCTCATGCATTCCCCGATCAAAGAAGAGGAAAGGAGCAACCGCTGTTTGTCCGGATCTTTTTCATTGCCAAGTACCCACATCAACTTGACAAGTGCTACTTCCGGCAGGGTATCGGCGCCTTCGATGACCCCGATTTTCAGGAGGTCACGGCCCGTGTCATACACCCGGTCACAGACTCGTCCGTTCAGGCACTGGGACGTCATCATGATGACCATCCCTTCGTCAGCCAGCGATTTTAGGTATGGTATCCATTCAGTGCTCACATGGCCAAGCCCGGTACCGGCGAGGACAAGCCCGTGTAACCCCCCTGCATCCGGGAGCGCGGATGGTGGCATGCCCGGGTAAAAGTACAGGAGCCTGCAGGACTCATCGAGGGCTGGCCGAAGGGTTGGTTCACAAGACCCCCGCTTCACCGCTTCAGGTGACAGGGTTACGTCCAGGGACGGATAATCCACATAACCCAATGGCGGTATGCCGATACTCTGGAACGCATCACGTCGTGAGGTATGCATCTTCCTGACTCTCGTCGCCCGGTGGATTGCACAGCGGTCATCACTGGTCGATTCATGCATCACCACGGCAACCTCCCCGAGCGGGCTGACGGCTGCAGTCGCACTGCATAACGCGTTCATCGTATTATCACTGCTCGGCCGGTCAGCCGACCTCTGGGATCCGACAAAAATTACTGGTACCGGAGTATCAATCATGAAGCTGACTGCTGCCGAACTAAATGTCATGGTATCCGTACCATGGGTTACAATCACACCCGTTGCCCCGTCGTTGATCTCTTTGTAAATCGCTATTGCAAGTTCCTGCCATATTGCAGGGGTCATATTTTCAGAAAGGATCGTGTACAACTGCGTTGTCCGGAACCTGGCAATCCCTGAAAGACCTGGGATTGCCCTTAGAATATCCCCGGCATCGAACTGGCTGGTAACAGCACCTGTCCGGTAATCGATCCTGCTTGCGATTGTTCCACCAGTTGAGATAATCGAAAGGCAGGGAAGCGAATCATCCTGCATGGCTGTAATCTCCGGTCGCCTGACCGGTACTGGTCGTTCCAGAAACTGACAGGTCTCCCTGCTGACACCGATGTTATACCCGCTGTCAAGTTTGATTACCGCTTTTCCCTCTCTGTCGATGATATAGGTCCCGTTAAGCCGGGTGCCGCCATAGTTGCAGTCCACCCTGTCACCCGTTTGAAGTTGTTCCATTATTGTACAAGCCTCCGTGCTTCTGCCAGCATTGTTTCAATTGAGTGGCTGACGAGGTTTTTTTTCGATTCGGTACTGGAACGGTCCATGTTCAGTTTCTCTCTCGCAAGGGCGATTGCTTCTGCTGTTGCGGAAGGTGCAGGTCCGCCCGGGTGGTCACGCGAGGCAACACTACCCTCGACAGATAATGCGGTGATAACCTGCTCCTCCGTAAGACCCCTTTCTGACAGAGTGGTTTCTGTGATTTCCCTTGCGGCATCATCAAGAGTTTTTTTATCAAGCGTCCCGTTCTTTACTGCCCTGCCAACAATACTGTGGGCGGTCCGGAATGGAAGGTTATGTTCCCGGACGAGGAGGTCTGCCACGTCTGTCGCAGTCGCCATTCCTCTTCCGGCCTCGGATTTCATCCGGTCGGTATCGAACCGGGCGCCGGACAACATGTCAGGCAGCAGGTGCAGGCTCATCGTTGCGTCCCTGGTCCCCCTCCAGAGGTGCGGGGTCAGCTCCTGGAGGTCCCGGTTATAACTCATGGGCAGGCCCTTGGTGATGACAAGTGCCGCCGTGTATGCCCCTGCAACCGAGCCTGCCTTTGCCCTCATGATCTCGGCGGTGTCGGGGTTTTTCTTCTGGGGCATGATCGAACTTGTTGAACAGAACGGGTCACTGAGGCAGACAAACCCGGTAAATGAAGAGCTCCAGAGAACCAGTTCTTCACAGAGCCGGCTCACGGTTGCCATCATTATTGATAGGGCAGAGAGGACTTCGAGGGCAAAATCCCGGGTGGCGACCGCGTCCATTGTATTCATGATAATCCCATCAAACCCAAGCAGGGTAGCAGTATAGTCCCGGTCTATCCGGTACCCCGTGGAGGCAAATGCGGCAGCACCAAGTGGTGACCGGTTCACCCGGGCATATGCTTCACTCAACCTGTCAAAATCACGGGAAAAAGCCTGCTCGTAGGCGAGGAGATGATGGGCCAGCGTGGTTGGCTGTGCATGCTGGAAGTGGGTAAACCCGGGCATGTATGATTCACGGTGTTGTTCTGCGCATGCAAGCAGGACGAAACGAAGTTTCACGAGGGAATGCAGCTGCTCGACGATTTCATCCCGCAGGTGGAGCCGGATACAGGTGGCCACCTCATCGTTCCTCGAGCGCCCGATATGGAGCCGTCCACCAGCTTCTTCGCCAGCAGCTGCAATCAGGGCTGATTCGATACCCGCATGGATATCCTCAAAATGATCAGAAAATGCCACTTCAGGTACCCCGGCCCCCTGCATACCGAGTAGCACTCGCATGATAGCCACGGCATTGTCATGGTCGATCACGTTCTGCCGTTTCAGCATCAGGAGGTGTGCGATATCCACGAGCAGATCTGCCCCTGCTATACTCCGGTCCGCATCCATTGAAGAAAGGAACTGTTGAATCTCCTGTGTCCTTTCACCCGACAGGCGACCGCGTCTGACTACATCTTCCTGCATTGACCATAATCACTCCTGGTTATAAATTGGCCACCAGATGAGATTAAAGCCACGCTTTTCTTGAGGCGAGCTCGATCGCACGCTGGACTGACTCCTTCGGAATTATTGTTGCAACGGGGATATGGACGAGTTGTTCAATGACGCTGCTGACAATTGGGGCACAAACGATGGCAATTGCGCCTTCCCGTTCAGCCCTGACAGCTGCGACGATCGCATCCTCCATGGTATGCACAGGATATTCACGGATATTAATATGGTGACCTTCCACGTCAGCGGCCCGCTCGACCACCACATCGAGTACCGGGCGTGCGGCAATGAGGCCAATGAATTCTTCCTCGTTATGCCGGTAATACCTCCGTAATGCACGGACTATTGCCCGTAACGTGGACAGGTTCGGGGAACGTTTGCCGTGCAGAATTTTATAGAGTGAACTTTGGGCGATGCCACTTTCGACTGATAATTCACGGATAGTAATTCTCAAATCCTTTCGGAGAATACCGTTAAGTACCTCGACAAACTCTTCATCGGATAGCAGGGCTGCCCGCATGAGCCTATCAACAGGGTCCATCTGTACCATTGTATTGATACAATAAGGATAATTGGTTATAATAATATTCGTTTTGTGCCAGAATATTTCTTAAATTTTACTATCATCTGGACATTTTAAATATTTTTGTTATCCAATAGAAAGTAAATCCCTGAATAATTAGTACAATTGTATCATCTGATTATCCTTAAAATGAATCTTTAAATATTGACAGGTAGACATTTTCCGTCATGAAGAAGATTGCATCTATCATTGTTGTCTGCATTGCTCTTGCAATGGTCATTTTCATGGCAGGATGCCTGCAGCCGACAACCCCTCCCACGCCCGTTTCTCCCAATGGAACAGCCCCGGTAACTACTTCCGCCGGTACCGGGGCCACAGAAGTTGACGTCATGTATGCCGGTGGTGTCGGACCAATGCCCGTCCTGCTTTCAACGAACCAGGTAGATGGCTATATTGCATGGGAACCCTACGTCTCCATTGCCACTGAATCCGGTATCGGACAACTGGTTACGTATACAAAAGATTTCCCACCGGTACCTGAATGGAACAACCACCCATGCTGTGTGCTTACTGCAAGGAATGACCTGGTAGCCGGCAACCCCGGCTTTGTCAATGCGATGGCCGTTCAGACGATCCTTGCGGACCAATGGATAACGGATCATCCCAACGAGGCCGCAGCTGACCTCTCGGAATGGGTCATCGGTAATGATACCATCAAGTTTGGTAACCAGTCAGTGCCAGCATTAACCGTGATGAAGAGCGCGATACCTAACGTTAACTATACGACTGACCCTACCCCGCAATGGTTAAACGGGACGAAAAATTTTGTCAATGCCCAGATCAGTCTCGGGTATATTACCGGCAACCTCAAGAACACAAGTGCCGGGAACATGGATGACACGCTCTTCGATTTCAAACCGTACCTGGCCGCAAAGAAAATGATTGCGGATAAGAAGATCATTACCCCGGCGAAGGTAAACAAGCAGGTCGGAATTGGTTACCTTAAAGGGGATATACACTGCGGGTCACTTATCATCGCGGTGAAGGAATGGCAATACTTCAATGATACCTATGGAATTGCAATCAAACCAAGGGACCTGACTGCAGCAAGGCCTGAAATTTGTGACCTGATCGTCAACGGAGTCCCGGTTGCAGAACTGAAACTTGTTACGGCTGATGCCGGCCCGCAACTGATGCAGATGGAAGCAACCGAGATTATCGGGATGGGCTATGCGGGCGTCCCACCTGCAATTGCCTCTATTGACAAAGGATCCCCGATAAAAGTCCTGATGCCGACACAAACGGAAGGTTCAGCACTTGTTGCGAAGATTGGGTCCCCCGCCCATGACTGGAACAGCTTCATCAGTTATGCCGCACAGCGTTCAGCAAGTGGAAAACCGTTGAAGATCGCAGCACCATCCAAAGGTTCAATCCAGGATGTAATGCTGCAATATTCCTTAAAATACAGTGGCATGTCGATAAAATTTGTCTGACCCCCATCTTTTTTTCAATGGATTCCACGTTATGACTCGCTCTTTTCCAACGGTAAACCTGGCACCTGGCTGTCCCCGTGCTACAGAAAAAAACCATACTCCGGCGCAATACCTGGCTCTAACTATACCCAGGCCGGTATCTCACAAAAAAGGTTCATCTGGCTTCAGGGAGAAATAGTTCTATGCAAATGCCCCCCGAAAAACCACAATGGTGGCATCAGATCCTCTCAAAATCCCTCCTTATTAAAATTGCACTTCCCATTATCATTATTATCAGCTGGGAAGTACTTTCGGTACTCATTGATAACCCATTCATCCTCCCTTCTATCGAATCCGTCCTGCTCGTCCTTTCCGAACCATTTGCTGATATCCTTGGAAGTGGGAGCCTCATCGGTAATGCAATGGTCAGCCTTGGCAGGGTTTTGATTGGATTTATTATTGCTGCGGCGCTCGCAATTCCCCTTGGTATCGGGATGGCCAGGAATGGTAAAGTCCATGATTTTTTTGATTCCACTGTCCAGGTGTTCCGGCCCATTCCCCCACTTGCATGGGTCCCGCTTGCCCTTGCGTGGTTCCGGATCGGCCTTTTGTCCATGGTCTTTATCATCGCAATCGGTGCTTTTTTCCCCATCCTGCTGAACACGCTCGACGGTGTAAAAAGCATAAAAAAGACCTGGATCGAAGCCGCTCGTACACTTGGTGCAAAAAAGCGGCAGGTCCTGGTCAACGTGGTCCTGCCGGGTGCCGCACCTACCATCTGGACTGGCCTTCGGGTCGGGTTCGGTATTGCATGGATGTGTGTCGTTGCTGCCGAGATGATGCCCGGCACCAATTCCGGAATTGGCTATCTTATCATCACTTCCTACAACTGGGGACAGGTGCAGGTAATCATCGCGGGTATTGTTGTCATTGGTATTATCGGACTTGGAATTGACTATCTTTTCAAAATTGTTGAGAGAAAAAAATTTATGTGGCGGGAGCTTGACCGATGATGCTGCTTCTCGAAAATATCTGCAAAGAATTTCAAACACGGGAAGTCAGCTCACCTGCACTGGCATCTATTAACCTGGAAGTTGCAGAGAGAGAATTTACCTGTGTCCTTGGACCGTCCGGGTGCGGTAAGACAACACTGCTCCGCATCATCGCCGGCCTGGAGAATGCCACATCGGGAAATGTTATTCTGGGCGGCGAATTGATTACCGGGCCAACATTACGAATGGCGATGATTTTCCAGGACTACTCGCTGTTTCCCTGGCGTACTGTCATTGATAACATTGCATTTGGTCTCGAGATGAAAGGGATCGGAGAAAAGGAACGGCACAAGGTTGCAGCCCATTATCTTGACCTGATCGGTCTGTCCGGGTTTGGGGGGAATTTCCCCTACGAACTCTCGGGAGGTATGCGCCAGCGCGTCGCCGTGGCACGGGCGCTTGCTATTGACCCCTCGGTCCTTCTGATGGATGAGCCATTTGGGGCTCTTGACGCCCAGACCCGGAACATGCTCCAGAAGCAATTACTTGAAATATGGGATAAAACGAAAAAAACAATCCTTTTTGTGACGCATAGCGTGGATGAAGCAGTATTCATGGCTGACCGCATAGTCGTGCTCACCAGCAGGCCTGGAACCATAAAAGAAGTCGTAAATATCGACCTCCCACGACCACGGGACCGGACAAGCCAGGACTTTGCGAAGGTCCGCCGTTATGTACTCGGCTTGATCGATGAACCGCAGTCCATCCAGTAAGATTTAATAGCAAATATCTCCTTTTTATAAAGAACGAATAGATCGAAGGAGTTCTGAGCCATGGTAAGAAAACCGGGAAAGATGTATAGAAATATTTCAAAGAAGGCATATACCCGCCGAAAATACATGGGCGGTGTGCCGGGAAGTAAAATTGTCCAGTTCGAGATGGGAAACCTTTCGTTAGATTTTCCGCTCGAGGCCCACCTTGTTGTCACCGAGAGCTGCCAGATCAGGCATACTGCGCTTGAAGCGGCACGTATCGCAGTAAACAGGCGCCTGATGAAAGAAGTCGGAAGAAGTAACTTCCACTTTAAAATCCGGGTATACCCACACCATGTGCTCCGCGAAAACAAGCAGGCAACCGGTGCTGGTGCAGACAGGGTATCAGAAGGTATGCGGCTTTCCTTTGGAAAACCTGTGGGGACTGCTGCGCGCGTGGAGTCAAAGCAGAAAATATTCACCGTGTATACTACACCCCAGTATATGGAAAAGGCGAAGGATGCACTCCGGCACGGAGGTCACAAGCTCCCATCACCTTCGTATATCATCATTGACCAGGAACTGGTCATTAATGAACCAGCAGAATAATAATTTTTTTAACACCCGATTTTATAGATTATCACCTACAACGTTTCGGTTGTTCATCGGATAGTCCCGGTGTAACCGTTTGGCAGCGTTCAAATTTTTTCCATCAAGATATCAGGAAATAGTTTTTTCTTCGTCCATTCCTCGGCCCGTCTTACCACGAAATTTCCCCTGAACGGGCTATCAATCCGGCCATGGATCTTCCAAAATTAATAAACTAGTTATTTAAGGAAAACGAATATGCCAGATATAGTCTTGTATATGTAGAAAAAAATAAAAAAGGGAATTTTTATGATATCTGTTTTGCTCGTGGATGATGATCCTGCCCTGTTGGCAATTACCCGTATCTATCTTGTGAAAAATAAGGAGATGGTGATTGATACGGCACAGTCTGCGGCAGAAGCACTTGAAAAATTGAAGAAAGAGACATATGAGGTGATTGTTTCGGATTACGATATGCCTGGAATGACAGGTATTGAATTGTTAAAAACAATCCGGTCATCCGGGAACCACACCCCCTTCATCATCTTCACCGGAAAGGGGCAGGAGCAGGTGGCGATGGACGCCATCAATTACGGTGCCGATTTCTACCTCATACGTGCGGGTGACCCGAAAAATGAGTTTATTTCCCTCAACCTCAAAATACGAAAGGCATTTGATCACCGTCAGGCAGAGATTGCAATCAAGGAATCAGAGGAACAACTGCGAAAACTTCTCCATTCTCTCCCATCGGGTGTGCTGGTAATCGACGAAGAGACTCACATTGTATTGCAGGCAAACACGGCCGCACTCCTCATGGTCGGTGCAACGGAACAGGACATTATCGGGAAGTCCTGCTTCGGGCTCGTCTGTCCGACCGAAGAAAATCAATGCCAAATTACGGACCTCGGGCAGAAATTTGAAAGTATTGAACGACTGCTATTAAGAAAAGATGGTACCGGTATACCGGTGATCAAGAGTGTCTCCCGGATTGAACTCGGGAAACGCCCGGTACTCGTTGAGAGTTTCATTGACCTCACCGAGCAGAAGAAGGTCGAGCGCGAACTCTACGAAAGCAGGGATAAATACCGGACGCTGGTTGAAGAGATCCATGACATGATCTGGCTGATCGATGCGAAAGGCCTGTTCAAGTACGTGAGTCCCCGGAGCGTCACCCTGCTTGGATATCACCCGGAAGAGATGATAGGCCATATGCCATCAGAATTCATCTCGTTTGAAGACGCAAATCATATCCACGATATTTTTAAAAAGAATTTCACAGAGCAGAAAGAACTACACCTGATCGAGACACATACCCGCCGGAAAGACGGGAGGGTTATTGTTCTTGAATCGAGTGCTACCCCCTACTATTCCAAGAATGGTACCATGCTCGGGTACCGTTGCGTCAGCCGTGATATAACGGAAATAAAAAAAGGTGAGGAGGTACAGGCCCTGCTTGCTGCGATTGTGACATCTTCTGACGATGCAGTAATTAGCGAGGACTTACACCACACAATTACCACCTGGAACCGGGGTGCCGAGCGGATCTACGGATATACCAGGGAAGAAATGATCGCCACGGATTCACACACTATCGTACCAGACGAGGAAATAGGAAATTTCCATGATATTATTAACCAGGTCGTCACGGGTGAGCATGTTGAACATTTCAATACATTCCGGATTAAAAAAGATGGGAGTCATGTTGAAATTTCACTGTCCCTCTCCCCAATCCTGGACCACCGGGGCAATATCGTCGGGATAGCCTCCATTGCAAGGGACTTGACAAAACAGCGCGAGACCGAGAAAGCCCTGCTTGCCTATATCGCCGAGATGGCCATGCGCTTAAAGAACCCTGTTGAATTAATCGGGTGCCGCCTTGCAGACATCAGGGACCAGGTCAAGGCAGGTGATATGAGTCCGGACGAGCTCCTCCTCCTCCTCCAGCTCCAGATCAAAAATACAGAACAGATTGTTTCAAACCTGCGTGAGCTGAACATGACCATCTCCACGGGTTTTACAACTATACCAGAAGCATACCAGAACTACCTGAAACGATAGGACAACCATGGGTTTTTCTGCCGATACGCTGAACGAGAACCGGATAGTACTGCTCCTTGCGGACTCACGCCAGCTGAAGCAGACGAATACCGCCGTTATCAAGGAGCTGACGAGCAACGGCTATAGCGTAATGCTTATCTCTGTTACCCTTCCGAACATCGTTATCAGGCGGACCTATGAAGCGGCAGAAATTGATATGTCAAAAATATATATCGTCGATGCCGTGACAAAATACTCGGGAGGCCCGACGGTTCCGGATGACCCTCACTGCAAATATATTTCCAACCCGGGAAACCTCACGGATATCGGGATCGTCATCACCGAGGGGATTAAAACCCAACCCGGTGATAAAAAGTGCCTTTTCTTTGATGATATATCAACGATGCTCCTCTATTCCCCATCGGTAACCATATCTAAGTTTCTTCATTTCATCACGAACAAGCTCCGGTTGTTCGACGTAGCTGGCGTCTTTCTCGCTGTCGAGAAAGGACTTGACCCGGCACTTCTCACGCAGATCTCGACATTTGCTGATTTGGTGGAGTCCCTCGAAGAGGTCAAGTAAAATCTTATGGATGATTATCCCGTGTGGTTGATGGGGACAGGTCCCCCCTGCACAACCCCGGTAACGGAACGGGGGACTACTGCGGTAATTGAAATTATGTATTAAACCAGGTCTCTCCTCCCGTGGACCACTTGTCTAACCAGGCTTTTTTCGGATTGAGATAAACCCTTTACATCAAACCGGCACGCTTTTTTTCTCCCAGGGAGACGCTGTATGAAACCGGAGGTACCCAGCCCCGACCCGAATGGGGCTGATTTAATAAATGCCCATCCCCCCCTACACCATCGAGCCTTCCGTTCGCTTCCGAACCATGACCCTCGTCGTCCATCCTGATGGAAGCATCCGTGTCAGGGTCCCCACTGACTATGATAATGCGGAAGTACGGCGATTCGTTGTGCATAACACCGGGTGGATCGAGAAACAACGCCGGCACTTTCAGGCACCAGCCCGCCCATCCATACACACGTTGATAATCGGGGATAGGGATGTACCTTGCACCATTACCTACCAGGGAACACGGAAAAAGATGACGATCCGGGTCTACCTCGACGGACGGGTCGAAATTAGGGTACCGGAGGAAACAGGGCTGGAATCAGTCATTGCATTTCTTGAACAGAAACGGGATTGGATCAGGCAGGCGATTGATGGAGACCGGAAGGAGCAGGAGCCGGCAGGTGATCCGCGGTCAGTCACGTGGAACGGCACGGTCATCCCATACTCGCTTCGTATCAGCCGCCGTGCCCGGAGACTCTCGATAAAGGTCCACTCTGACCGGTCGGTTGAGGTGATCGTACCGGTTGCTGCGACGGGCGCCGAGATAGAACGGCTTGTTCGGGAAAAGGCCGAATGGGTTTACGCGACGGTCATGTCTAACGCACGGCCCGTTGCCGTACGGCGTTCGTTCTGTGACGGCGAAACCTACCCGTTCCTCGACGGGACCCTTACGGTCCAGGTTATCCCGGGGAGACCCTCTATTACCGTCGTTCGGGAAGGGAACTTTCTCAAAATCGGGCTGCC
This sequence comes from Methanomicrobiales archaeon, assembly GCA_037134435.1. GTDB lineage: Archaea > Halobacteriota > Methanomicrobia > Methanomicrobiales > Methanospirillaceae > CAIKOD01. The sequence goes on from JBAXMF010000022.1 coordinate 12,299, forward strand.
GGAAGGGATATCGGGGGCTCTCGAACAGAAAGCCATCCGGAAGGCAGTAGAATATACGCTGAAGGTTGAGACCCAGAACGTGGCCATATCTCTGGTAACCCACTATGCTGCACGGTTCGGGGTCGCAGTCCCCCTGGTCGTTGTACGGGACGCCCGGCAGAAATGGGGCAGTTGTGTGGCAAGGAAAAAACTCCTCTTCTCTACTCATCTTTGTCTGCTACCCCTCCGGCTCGTCCATTATGTCGTTGCCCACGAGGTCTGCCATATCATTGTCATGGACCACTCTGACCGGTTCTGGGAGACCTTGCAGGTGATCATGCCAGATTGCCGGGAACGGGCAGCTGAACTCAGGCGAGACTCCCCGCTCTACCATTTCCTCCCGGCCCGATAGGGGATGTCGCATGTGGGGACCCGTGCGGGTCCACTCGTTCACGATTACCCCGTATGCGTAGGTTGTCTTTCATGCCGGTTCAGTATATGACCCGGGATCGGGATTAACAAAGTTTGTTCTTTTTTTTAACGATGCGGTTCCATGCCGTGAAGGCCTTTCTGGTTACCGGGGATCACCTAATGCAGTGGAATTTCAGTTTACCCGTGAATCCTTTTTTTCTGTTGAAATCAGCGGAGTCCGGAACGAATGAGATCAAATATTCCTGGTTTATCTCTCATGAAGATGTAAACAAAGATCACAGGATACATGACATATTCTTCAAAGGGTTCAATACCAGCCCCCCATAACGGTGCGGTAGTTGACGAACCATTACCGGTTATTCACGGCTCTGTCAATGAGGAAGGCAGTTTTTTCTTCTGGGGTGAGGGACCATTTGTTCCCATTCAAAAAAAACGAGGTCGAAAACCCACACAACCAAAACCGCAACGCCACCCGTTTGCCCTTTCACCTGCAACGCTGAAGAAAATTGCAGGTAAGTTCCCCGGAAATCCTGCGTTATTTTATGAGGGTGAGACGACCCTTTGGCTTCCCACAACTGACCGGGGACCTGACCCATCACCGGAATTATATAAAAATCGTAGTCCTGTAGAACATGGTGCCCGGATGCTTGCACCCTGGAGTGTAGCCACTATGAGCGCCCCCATTGCATCCGTTATCCCTCTCTTCCTACAGGGTGTTGAAGATACAGATGATGCACGGTACGGGGCCTCAATTCAGGCATGGTCGGTTGTTGCCCTCTTTGCTGGCGAATTGGTTGTTAAAGGGTCTATCGTACCGGGATTCAGGCCAGTTGGAAAGAACACGATTACGGGTATGTGGCGCCCGGAACTCAGGTATGAGGATACCCGGCGGTTGAACGAACTAGCCGCAGCGATGCCCCCCCTCGTACGTGCCCACCTCAATCATGACGGGCAGGAAGACTCACCCCGGTTGCCGGTTTTGCGATTCATCGACGAGGCAGTACAGGCTTTTGTGACCGGGTCGTACATCGATAAAGGCCGAAAAAACAAGGTTAAAGAAAAGGAACGCGATAGCCCGGCTGAAGAGGTATGGTACCGCTCGCTGAAAGGAGAAGACCTGACAATTGCAGATAACTCACCTGTCCTCAGGGAACTAAAGACCTGGCTTGCCGGTCCACCGCTCGCAAAAAAACAGGAACGCTGTAATACCTGCTTTACCGTGCAGGAACCTGCGGATGAAGAATCAGCCTGGAGAGTCGGTTTTTTCCTTCAGTCAAAAGATGACCCCACACTCCTGGTTCCCGCAAGCGAGGTCTGGTCAGGTCAACCCGGAAAGACTGCACACCAGGTCACCCCTGAATCGGGTTTCTCACAGGAGCGGATGCTGTATGACCTGGGGGCCGCCGCCAAAATTTACCCGCCGATCAGGGACGCCCTGAAAAAGGCACGCCCGCAGGGGATCATTCTGCCCCCTGAAAAAGTGTATAGTTTTCTTACCGAAACAGCCCCCATTCTCGGAGAAATCGGATGTACGGTCCTGTTACCCTCATGGTGGAAGCATGGGCGGCAGCACCCGTCAGTCCGCATGGAATTTAAGGAAAAACCAGTACCGAAAGGTGGTCGTAAAGGGTCATTTTCCCTGGACACGGTCCTGTCTTTTGACTGGAAGGTAGCGATCGGTGATGAAGAACTGTCCCCCCTGGAATTTGAAGAGCTCTCAAAACGAAAGCTCCCGCTCATGAAGGTACGGGGGCGGTGGGTAATTTTTGACCCTGATGAAGTGCAGCGGGTCATTCACGCATTTAAGAAGGAGTACCCTGACCAGGAAATCACCCTCTCTGATGCACTGGCCCTTA
>JBAXMF010000023.1:0-14356 GCA_037134435.1 Methanomicrobiales archaeon
GCGGGTACTACCGATGTCAAAGTGGATGATTTCATCTACGGGACCCGGATATTTGCCAGAGATATTCAAGAATAATATTACGGCATATTTTTTTTGTGTACCACGGGCCTTTCGTCAACACGGTCTTATGGAATATCAAACATCAAATAATCGCAGGGGCATTCTCCAGGGCCGGGTTAAAACTGCATGAACGGCGCCCAACGAATCACCCCGCGGGTGCTCCTCTTGTTTGATCTGCTGACCGTGACTCCAGCTATGCTATCAACGCTCTATCGATAGTGTCGCGGGCACCAACTAAAAACCGCTGCGGTTCCACAACAAATCACCGGATTTATTGTTCACACTGGGAACGGAAGACGGGTTGCCAACCCCTTTCACATTGACACTTCGTGGTTTTGGTGTACTAACCGGGGAGTTCGCATGACTCCCAGACGACATGCTTAAGCGTACTGACTCGTTGGATCTCTTTCTTTTGCGCCGTTGGGTATATGACGAGAATCGAGCTACGGAGGGGGTTCCGGGCGCTGCCTGATGGGTACCCGGGCCTGGTCCGGCTGAGCCCGGGTGCGAATCGACCGGGGTGAGGGAGTATGTGTATGGCCACTCGGAATCCCACCGTTTCTGGTCAACCCAGGGTGCGTCAGAGTGCCAACAGAGCAACCTACCCGCAGGGGCTGCATCGCAGGGAAAAATTTACTTCATGCAGAGAATCTGGTAAGAAAAGGGCTCGTCCAACTCCCACACCCAATCTAAATGTCATGAAATTTCCCTTCGCTGAAAATTTATCAGCACTTCCGGGTCTCATATGTTTTTATTAAGGACTACCTGTTGTGCCCCGTTTTTATAATTTGTAACGACAATTAGGTGGTCTGACCCAGGTGCTCCGGCCGAACTGACCCGGACCGATGTACCGGCATTCGCAGCCAGTTTTTCAGACAGGGTAACCCCGTTCAGCTGGATTGTAAAATTACCTGCATCAGTTAACCCGTTCCCGGCCATAACCGTAACCATGATAGTTGATCCCTGGCGGACCCCGGTAACGCTGATAGTCCCGGGGGGAGGTGTAGGTACGTGAGTTGGGGGTTGCGTTGGGGGGTTACAGGTCAGGCATGGTTGCTGATTTTGAAAATGTGGGGCTATAAAGAGCAGGTAAATAACTGCAATAATGACCACGACAATAACTCCTGCGGCGAGGTACGGTACAAGTGAATTCTTCGTTTTATGGATAGGCATCCCGCAATTCGGGCATTTTTCACGGGCACATCCCGGGATTTCGTTCTTACATGACGGGCACTTCATCTTTCACCTTCATATCTTTAGTCAGTCTATGTTGTTATACGATTTAAATATAATCCATATTGGAGTATAATAATTAGTAAGATTATTGGAAGATTAATGGGGTGAAGTACCTGCCCGGGTTACTATAAACCAGCCTGTCTGGAAAAAGAAAGGCCGCCGCTGTATCTGCAGATCGTTATGCCAACCGTACGTGGGATCCTGCCCCAATATCCATGTACGGAGGGGGCGTTACTAATAATCCGCCAATCCAAAAACCCAGGGGTTTCATCCCTCCAGGGATGCTTCCTGCTGGTACAATGTTGCAACCTCTTCAGGGGATAGGGCATAATCATAGATCCGGAAATCATCAATGTCCCCGATAAAATTGAACCCGAAAGGCTGCAGGGACCCTAATGTCAATTCCCCACCGCTACCAAGGGTCGCTCCTGTCGCCGGCCATTTCCCTGTTTCAACACCATTGATATATTCCCTCACCATACTTCCATTGTAGGCGATTACCTTCATGGTCCACGTATCAGGAATTATGGGGGCCCTGTAATTTTCTTTCCGGTTCAGATAGACGGATTTTCCATTATCGTCCCAGAGTTCGTCTTTCAAGGTTCCAATACTCCAGCCGGATTTCTGGATACCGATCGATACTGCGCTGGCAATTTCGCTGTTATAGGATCGCTGGGGTGTCCGGAACCATACCATGAAAGATACGTTATTTATTCCAGCTGCAGGGTTGCCCCTGGACCGGATTTGATAAAGGCCTGATACGGGGCCTAAACTGGGAAATGAGAGGGCATGCCCCCCCCCAATCCCGGGCACTACTTTCATAAAGGGTCCCCTCATGACCCCGTTATATCCTCCCCCTGAAATATCCACGACCTGCCGTGATGAACCAATATAGTTTTCAAAATCATAGTGGACAAGCAGTCCCGCCGGGTTCTCCGCACCGGTATTCATGGATGGCGGATGAGAAGACAGGTTCTGATCATTCGCAATCAACGTATTAAAAAAAATCACCGGAAGAACGGGTATATTAAAAAAGGACGGCAGAAGGATACTGAAAATAACCGTGACAACCACTACCCAGCCAATGATATATGATGTTGTTGATTCAGGGAATCCTTTCATGCTGCCTCCTGTTGCAGGTATAATCCCCTGAAAGGACCAAGCCCTGCTTTTCAAGGGCAATTAAAGGTCTGTTCCGGTTTTCTTCGGTATTGGATTTCATTTGAGGTCAGGGTTGGTCGGGTTCAAGATACTTCACGAGTTCCCGGGCTTTTTTCATTAGATCGGGTGGTACCTGTTCTCCATTTTCTTTTATCTGCACCTTTAATTCTTTCTGAAGCCTTGTCGCTACCATCTTGTTTGACCCCGGTGCATAATTCACCAGCTCCGAGGCATAGCGGTAAGCCCCGGCTACATCATGACATTTAAGGCTGAGAAGAAGCAGTTCGCTGCAATATAATGCTGATACAGCAGGTTTGTCGGACGAGATACTCTTCATGAGCTCCTCGTTCAGCGCCTGTTTCATATACGATGCGATGTCGTCCTGCATCTCTCCCGCACTGGCATACCTGTCCGCCGGGTCCTTCATCAGGCATTTCAGGATAATCACGTCAAGGGGTGCTGCAGCCTGGTTCACTACCGAGGGGGGTTTCGGATCCCGGTTTGTTATCGAGGAGAGCAGTTCCACGAAATTTTCTCCTCCTGCTTCAGGCTGGAAAGGAGTATGGCCGGTTATAAGTTCATAAAAAATCACGCCTGTCTGCCAGATATCAGTTCTTGCATCTTTTGTTGTACCCATAATCTGTTCCGGTGCTGCATACAGTGGAGAGAAATACATCTGAGATGTGGTGGCCAACGACTCAGACAATACTTTACTCAGTCCCCAGTCACTGATTTTGATGACCCCCTCCTTGATAAGGATATTTGACGGTTTCATGTCACGGTGAATAATCCCTTTCGAATGGCAGTATGTTAGTCCCTCGCAGATGTCAAACACAACTGATGCCGCTTTCAAGGGTGAAATGGGCTTTTTTTCATTAACCAGGGATGAATCACAAAGCTCCATTTCCAGGAACGGGATAGGGAGGATATTAAAATCCAGGACCCGGACGATATTTTCCTGGCTGAGATGTGTCCAGTTCTGGAGCTCTGCAATAAAGGTCTTTCCAGTAGGCATATCATGGACCAGTGGAATTTTAAGGGCGGAATAACTGCCATCTTTTTTTCTGACCCGAAATACCCGGGCAAATCCCCCTCTCCCGATAAAAGTCCATTCTGAAAACCGGTCTGCCAGCTCTGGTGGTGGGGTAATTATCGGCGTCGGAACAGGTTCAGCAGCCGGCCAGGGAATTTCTGATCCTGATACTGGCCTTGAATGAGCCGGGATATAGTAGAGCCGCAGGTAGTACAGGCCCAGTGGAATGCAGGTGTAAATACCAATGATACTAAAGGCAAATTTCAGCCAGAGTACATAGGGATTGATCCATTTTTCCCTGTCCCTCCATTCAATCAGGATCACGGAAATAAGGGCAAGATTGAGAAAAAATGTTATGAATGTGATGAGATAAACCGGATTGTTATAGATATCCCCTGATATCATGATGGTGTTCATCAGTTCGAATATGAGAAACAGGGTAAACAGGAGGTCAAAAACAAGCGTGGAGGTTAATGTCTGCCTGATAGAAAAAAAAACCCAGATACCTGCCATTATGACACTGATAATGAGGGCGGCCCAGATGACAAGAAATACTGATGATGACAGGTCCGCCATTGACTAACCTTCTTTTTTCGTCTTCATAATTGTTCTGGTATCACAAGATAACGGATTGGATTCACCAGGCATTTTTTAGTCGGGTAATTTTTAACGGTACCACTGGTAAAAAGAGCATGCGTTTCCTTGTATCTTTCAATTGTCACCGTGGTACAACACCAAAGATAACAATACAATTCTCAATGTTTCACATCTGGTCCAATTTGTATCATTGTAACCGTACGAGATTCAATCTCCATAGTGGATAATAATAATAACTATTATTATGGAGGAAACATTATAAAGGATAAACACCAACAAACAGCTAAGATGCAACACCTGTTAATCCTTGATTATAAGACTGATGCTGAAAGGAAGAGGATAGACTATACGATTGATAAGTGGGGTGGGAAAAACAATGTTTCGGTATCCAAGCCAAAAGGTGTCGTAGTACTGTACGAAGGGGATAACCTCCCGGAGTTCCTGGAGGATGTGTACTCACGGATTGAATCCGGGGCGACACCACCAAAAATATATTCTCTTGAAAAAAATGAGACCCAGATAAAGAAAAAAGTCCGCCGTCTTGAATTCAGGACTTCCCGTTCTGTAGAAATTGTTGAAAACTTCCTTAATTACCTGTTTGCAAAGCAAAGCGCAACGTTTGAATTTTCTGACGGTAAAAGAAAGGTATATTCAGCCCGGACAAGAAAAGGGCAGGTCCAGATCGTTGTATATATCGAGGGGGATGCTGAAGTGAATTTCGTAATCTCCGTTGAAGGCTACGGGGAAGTCGTTGATTTTGTCGCGGGAAGGCTTGACGAAGAAATGAAGGTTTTTTTAGGAGGTGTATGAAGATATGGCACAATCGGGCGATATGGACTGTGCTGAACGACTCCTGCAGCCTGCACGAATGGTATTAAAAACGGGCACGCATATCAGGTATGACCTTTTTGAGCGCCGGCTTGCGCTCTGGAATGAGATCCGGAATAACCAGGGCCGATATATGAGGGAGGAATGCGGAATGTTCCTTGAGGAGGTGGATCTTCATATGAGGTCCCAGTTTGATGCTGCACTTGTCGCCCTGGCCTCGGTTTTTATCGGAAATAACGAGGATTTACCCCAGGTATCATTATATTCAGCGGAGGAGGTGGCCGTGTGGCAAAAGATCGAACGATATAATGTAATGGATCTCCTTTCCCAGGACGACCTCCGGAACCGGATAATTAAACGGGACAATGACGTGCTCCGGTTGCTCCAGGACTACTACATAACAATGAATTCCTATGTGCAGGCAACTCTTGATAATCCTGAAATACGCCTGACCCTCCGTTATTACCTTAAACGCCGGTGGAATGAATACCGTGGGAAGATGGATGCAGCAATTGCGGACGCCGTCACAAAGCTTGGATGGATGCAGGACCTTGTCCGGGAGTGGGAGAGAAAAGGCACCCCGCCAGAAGGCGATGATCACAAAGCCCCTGAAGGTGCGGGTAATGAACATTGAACAGGACATCACGGGCAGTACCCTCCAGGGAAATGACCCGAAAACAACCCACCCCTGCAATATTTTGACTGGTGGACCCCAGGAGAAAACCAGGGATAACAGTATTTACCTGTAACCTGGTATGATGATGAACACCTGATGAAAGATGAAAAACGGGAACCAGGCCGTATCCGGGTCTCACCGGGTGTGGCACTTGCGTGGAGGATTGCTGCAGCAGAAGCCGTACAGGCTGGAGCAGGATACATCGAAAAAGAACACCTGCTGATTGGTATCTACAGTCTCGAAACAGTCCTTCCACAAAAAGGTGCACCCCATGAAAAGACTTTTTTGTCACTATATAATGAAAAGAATGCACTGGAATTCCTGCTTTGTAATTCCGGCCTTGAAACCGCGTCCTTCAGGCTCAGGATACGGAACGCCCTTCCAGCTGGAACCGTCCCCGGAAAGGGGAGAGTTGTTCACAGAAGTCCTGGATGCAGGGGTTGTTTTGAAAAGGCAGCTGTGCTTGCCGGTGATAAAGAAGTCGCCTGCATTCACCTGCTCAATGCAATTCTTGACGATCCTGGCCCCGTTATTTTCGGCGTGATGGATACACTCTTACCGGTAAAAAACCCGGACATCTCAGCATCAGCCAGTATGCAGAAGGCTGTAATTGAATACCAGGCGGTGTATGAGCAGAAAGATCATCTTGTGCATGATATCGAACATTCCCGCCGTACCTTGTCAGAAGTACGGCCTCAAACAGACCGGTACCAGAAATTACGATATGACCTTGTGAAAAAGACTCTTGAACTTGCCCGGATATGTCTCCGTATCAATGATATTCCGGGTCTTTTAAAGGCCTTAAAGGAACTTTCTACCGGTGAACCTGCAGAAGGATGTCATATAGAAGAGATCATTTCCCAGGTTGAATACCTGTACAACGAGGGGATCTGTATAGGGGTCCAATCCTCAAAACGGATAGAAGGGATGTTGGAGGATATTGAGAAAGAAATGGCCAGTCACCCTGGCTAAACACACTATTCCAATCAATGATATTTTCCATAATTTTTTGACAATTTTCAATTGGATATGTTATTTCGTCTGGTTTGCAGGGTGCAGGTCACCTTGCTGATCAATTCCAGGCGGGTGTATAATGGAACGTGGGAGGTTCATTCAAGGTTTTCGTTGATCGAAAAAGGTATGATCGTGGGTTCGATGCATAACCTGGCAGCAATTCCCGGGATGGCCGGTTTTCCCTATATGTGGATTACCGGGCTTATGCCGGTCCTTTCAGTCCCTCCTGGTACATTGTTGCGATCTCTTTTCCAGCCAATGCGTGGTCGTAGATTCGGAAATCGTCCAGGTCACCGACAAAGTAAAATCCGAACCCCGGCCAGCAGCCGATGACCATCGGCGTTCCCTTTCCCATCGGGACATTACGTGACTGCCAGGTATTGATCAGTTTTCCATTGGTATATTCCCGGATGACATTACCGTCATAGGTAACAACTTCATTGTTCCAGCTGCCAGGGATGAAATTATTTGCCACGTTGGGCTGGGCAGGGACCAGGACCCCCTGGCGGTCATCCGACCAGAATTCCGGGACATGCGTGGCCATTGTCCATCCGGAACCCGGCCCGCCGTTCCACCATGCTGCACTCGCGATCTTGTAGTTGGCATCTGGATTATCAGTTCTAAACCAGAATGAGAACGTCACATTCTTCCTGTCTGCGGCCGGGTTATCAGGAGACTGGAGAAATCCACTGCCTGAAAACCTAATCCCCTTTGTTCCCGTTATTCCTTCTGCCGCACTGACTTTACCCTTTACTATGGCATCCCGTGCATTTCCGGATTTATCTGCAATGCTACCTGACCGGGTGAAATCGTCCTCGAAGTTATACCAGACTAAAAGGCCCTGAACAGGTGAACCAGGTCCTGATACAGCCGGGCTGTCAGATGCTAAGGCCGGTGAAACCGTAGATTTTACCATACATGCGCACTGGGCAGTCATGTAAGTATTTTCCGGGCACTGCTGGTAACATGTTCCCTTGCAACAGACATTTGGGGGTTTGCAGAGTGCATCCCCACAATTAGTGTCCGGGCCTATACAACCACTGATGATAACGATAACAAAGAGAAGCCCTGCGACGACTGCGTAAAGAAATTTTTTCATTTTTCCACACACATTGCTGGATAGTGTGGGTTCACCGGTACTTTTCCGGGAGATAGGTCATCACAAAGTAGAGGAACACGCAACAGAAGGCAAGACCGGTCATCAGACCCCGTAGTGCGTTATATATCATCCCTACGGGCCCGCAGAGAAGGATCAGTAATCCAAGGTACATCACACCAAGTGCAACTAACCAGGTGTAATCGATGTGAATATTCTCTACATGCTGCATGTTTGTACTCCCTGTGGAATAATACTCCAAATCCCTGATCTGAATTCTCCAAGAGAATGGCAGACCTGATCGCCGGTCCCATTTCCTTTGAACATCCTGAGTGGTATCCTAATCAGTACAGGTTTTGCTTTTTTACTGATGTCCGGAATCTCAATGCTTACATCGTTTTGGTTCATGTTTTCTCTCACCATAATTACATGGGCAATATTACTATTTAATAATATCTCCATTATGGAGGATAATATAATTATTATTAATTGGAGTTAATTTTGTAGTGGTGAAATGGCAATAGGGTATGGTACTACTATCTGCCAGGCAAGGGGCGTTACTGACTGACAGGAAAAAATATAAAATATATGCGGTAAAGGATTCAATATTTTTTTTTCTAAATAATTCACCGTTGATTGTGAATTAAATAAAAAGATATTTACACCGCGACTTTGAGGATACATAAAAAATCAATTACAATTCTGGATTAAAATTATAAGATAAGAGACGGATCTTCCGTTTTTTGAATTTGCTTTAAATCAGAAAAGGACACAATATTCTCTAATCAACGAGTGTGACCCAGATGAAGATTACCTTGATCCGGTTGACTGATTTACTCGACCGACTCCGTTCAACGTATATTTTTGTACCAGCAATGATGATGGTACTAGCGTTCCTGCTTGCACACGTTATTACGTACTGGGAACGGTTGATACCCTATTCCATCTTCGAGGTCATTTGGTATTTTTTCCATGTATCCCCCGGGACCCTGACTGGTACTCTTATCACCTTCACAACCGTCGAATTAGGAGTCATAGGTGTGGTATTTTCAGTTACCCTGGTGCCGTTGACCCTGGCGACAAACCAGTATGGAACGATTCTTCTCCGGGCATTTCTCCGGGATATCCGTGCCCAGGTTGTGCTCGGACTTTTTGCAGCCTCCATGATATTCAATATTACCACCGTCCTTATCATCTCGCGCCCATCCTTTACCGTTGAGATACCCGTTTTATCCGCAACGACTTCAACGGTCTTCCTCATTATTGATATTTGTGCCCTGCTCTATTTTTTCCATCATGTCACGACAGGATTACAGGCTTCCACCATTATCTCCCGAATCGGCAGCGAACTGACCCGATCGATCCGGAAAGACTACCTCCCGGGGACACCGGCCGGTGGTCCGCCGGAAATTTTCGGGGAGCAAGAAGATGCGATTATCCGTGAGGGAGTCCCGGTAAGCTCTGGATATTCCGGTTATATCCGTTCGATCGATTACGAGCGATTGCTGAAAATCGCACAGCAAAATAACCTGGTGATCTCTGTCGCATACAGCCCCGGGGATTTCATTATGCCCGGAGATACCCTGCTTATTGCCTGGCCGAAAAGTCCTGACCAGGGATTTTTAAATGATGTCCAGGACTGCATCATACTGGGAAAGTACCGCACCATGGTACAGGACCCCGAATTAGGTATCACCCAGCTGGTGAACATCGTTGCCCGGTCCATAAGATTTTTCGATCCATCCATTCCGGTGATGGTGCTGAACCAGCTGGGTGTTGCCCTTCAGTTTAGTGCGGAACGTGGGAATGCCTCCCCCTATAGGCAGGACAGGACCGGCACGCTCCGCTTAATCCTGAAAATCCGTTCATTTGACCAGTTAATGAGTGCATCGTTTGACCCCATTCGGTACTACTCCCGGGACAACACAAATATTATTACCCTGATGCTCAAAACCATCGGACGCATTGCCCGTCACGGAACGTCTGATGAAATGCGCAAGGTTCTCCTTCAGCATGCGATGCTCATAAAAGAAGAGAGTGTTGTAAAAATCTCTTCGGAACACGACCGGCAAATCATCCGCCAGTCTTACGATATGGCGGTCAGGGCAATAGGATTGCCAGTTGATGGCCAATCCTCATAATGAAAATTGCATTTCCGGCCTATTTTTTAAATAATTTTCAGTTGACGCCTTGTCTCGTGAAAAATAACTCCGTCAAAATCTCCCTGACAGAATACACAAATCCGCGGATCGATTCCTGTTGTATTGATCGTAACAGCTTTTTAGATCCGACCAGGAAAAATAATCCGGTGGAAGGGCTTCGCATCCTTATTACACCCAGGCAGTATCCCGAGACTTTCCGGATTCTCTCCATTCCACAATGATTGTGCTATTCATCCTCCTTTCTGATAATAAAAAATGAATATCCATACTCTTTCGAATGGTTACGGAAGACCTGTATCTCCTGTACAAAAGAGTTGAGGAGGTCCAGCACTTCCTGATCGCCTTTGTACTGTTGGATGAGGATTTCAAGTTTCAGGGACAAAGGAGTATAATAGTGGTCCCACCATGCCGCGTCGGGGAGCCGTAGTATGTCCAGTACCGTGTACCCTGCCTCGCCGATTAACGTTGTTGCATCCTGTTCGTGAATCATCGCAGGATAATGTTCATTAAAGTACTGCCTGCACTCGTCTGAAGGTTTTTTGGTAAACCATACACAATCTGACAAGGCCATATAACCATGTGGTTTGAGGAACCGTCTCCAGCAGTGGAGGGCTTCCTTAAAGCCCATGATAAACGCTGATCCCTCGGCCCAGATGAGATCAACGGATTTCTCCGGGAACGGAAGATTCTCCATCGAGGCACGCATTGTTTTTATCCGGGTATCCAGCCCCGCGTTCTTTGCCCGCTCCGAAAGATCATCGAGGAACGGCTGGTAGATATCACAGGCAGTTATTGTAGCTTCCGGGCAGAGTTTTGCAAGGGCGAGCGTCTGCATGCCTGACCCACACCCGATATCGAGAATACGGGTATGCCCGGGAAGGTCAGGGATGAGGTTAAATGCCCGGGCCGTACACGTATCCGATCCCGGTCCCTGCCGGGGCAATCCTTCAAAAACAGTGAAAAAAAATGTTTCATCCATAATATATTATTCTTAAAACTGAATTGTATACGTTCTTTTTGGTAAATAATGGAGATAATGACCTGTCCAACAGATGGGTATTCGATGGCGGCAAGTGTTTAGAACCGGCTATTACCATTACGTATCTGCCGGGACTGGATCTTTATCGCTTTCCACCGTTTTCTCTCGTAACGGATGTGTCCGATATCCGATTTTTCCTGTTCGAACATGAATTCTCTTATTAACCTGGTATAGTTATCAAGACGTTCCTGAGGGAGAACTCCCTTGCTGACCGCTTCATATCCAAAAAGTGGATAAAACAACCTAAATTTTGCCCGAAATAGAGGGGGGTTCCTTTCATACAGGCATTCTTACCCCGTCCAACCTGATATTGTCCGCTCCTGCCCGTTTAAATCGCCCGCATTTGCTCCCGATTGAGTCTCATGCTTAATGAGGCTTTTTATGGGGTTTTTAGTCTGATTAAGCCTGAAATTAAGGTTTATCTGGATATTATCCCTTTCCCGGGTATCATAGAAACCACTGTTTTTACCTCGGAATCACCCGTTTCCGTTTTTTTGTGAACAGGGGTGCAACTCTTAACCGGGTAGCGATAAAGCCCTGCTGATTTCCCGGTGGTGGTGAACCGTCAGGGGACATTCTCTTCCTGGCCTGCCCACGGACCGAAAACATCCCGACGAAGTCAGACTCGCGTTGTATTCCACCGGGACAGGAACAGTGTCGGCATCCTGCATGGATAGTACCATTCGAGAACAGGTGAAGCAAACGTCGCCAGGTGAAAAAATAGACGATTGCGGAATTATATTCCATTGACTACAATGAGGCCCTTTTGAACAGACGCATTACTCAGCATCGAACCGCTGTTGCTGTCAAACCTGAAAATGGACAGGGTCACATTATAGACACCCGGGAACCGGTAGGTATGGACCGCGTTTGGTCCCGTTGCATTGATCCCATCGCCGAAATCATAATTCAGGAAGGTTGGTGACCCTGTTGATTGATTCGTGAAGGAAACCTTCAAGGGAGCAGTCCCGGTGACGGGTGATGCAGCAAATTTCGCAACAAGTGGGACCACGGGTACACTGTTCACGGTGATGGCATCCTGTTTTGTTGCGGTGCTGCCCATGATGGAATAGGATGTTGTGTTATATTTCATAATGGACAGGGTAATCGTGTAAACTCCCGGGAACCGGTAGGTATGGGTAGGATTTGGCCCCGTCACATTCGTTCCGTCCCCGAAATTGTAGACAAGGGTAGTCGGATTTCCAACGGATTTATCGGTGCATTTCACCGTCAGGGGAGCAGGCCCGGCCACGGGTGAGACGGTGAAGTTCGCCTGGAACGACGGTTTCGGTGCAGGGTTTACCGTAACGTAAGCGTTTTTCACCATTGTGTTGTTGAAACATGCGCTGTTTGTCACATGAAGACTAACACTATAGATTCCGGGAACTGTGTACCCATGTGTCGGATTTTGCACGTATGAGTATATCCCATCACCAAAGCTCCAGTTCCAGGTCTCCGGTCCACCAATACTCAGATCGGTGAACCCAACCGTCAGCGGGACAGTACCTGATGTTGTGTTGCTGATGAAGTCAGCAATCAGGGGTTCTTTCGGGGCGGTGAGGTTGGCATAGAGGTCAATAACCTGGTCTTTTATCGGGTATTGTGTATTATTCTGTGTCAGGGCAAAGTACCCGCATTTTTCGACGGTGTATGTCCAGACAGGCGTACAGGTGAGGCAGGTCTCAACAAGCAGGGTACCGTTCACAATTTTACCCTCGTACCAGTCATCGTTGAAATAGACGTCCGCACCTTCCACGTTCGAATGGACCAGGTAATAACCCGTACCTCCCCCGGTGATCGGGGGGGAACCGAGTGCGTAGAGGTTTTTATCACGACTCCCGATATAGACAACACCGTCATCTACCGCCGGGCTGGAACTCACCTCTGCCCCCGTCGTGTAGTTCCAGATGAGTGCCCCGGTATTCGCATTGAGAGCGTAGGTATTGTTATCATTGCTCCCTACATAGACGACGCCATTTGCTATTGCCGGGCTGGAACGTACCCCTGATCCCGTCGTGTAGTTCCAGATGAGTGCCCCGGTATCCGCATTGAGAGCGTAGGTATTGTTATCATAACTTCCTACATAGACAACGCCGTTCGCCACTGCCGGGCTGGAATCCACCATGCCCCCGGTGGTGAAGTTCCAGAGGAATTCCCCGGTGGACGCGTTAAGTGCATATATGTTGTTGTCACGGCTTCCCACATAGACAACGCCGTTCGCCACTGCCGGGCTGGAAACCACATAACTCCCGGTCGTGAAGTTCCAGAGGTGTGCCCCGGTTGTTGCGTCCAGGCTGTAAATCTTGTTATCACAGCTTCCCACATAGACGATACCGTTCACCACCGCCGGGCTGGAAAACACAAAGTTCCCGGTGGTGTAGTTCCAGAGGAGCGTCCCGGTTGCTGCATTCAGTGCCTATATGTTGTTATCAAAGCTTCCCACATAGACAACGCCGTTCGCCACTGCCGGGCTGGAACTGATGGTGGACCTCGTCGTAGAGGGTGCCGGTACCGTGTAGTTCCAGATTTGTGCCCCGGTGGATGCGTCGACTGCGTAAATCTTGGTCCGGAGGCCTCCTATGTACACGATACCATCCACCACCGCCGGGCCGGTGCTCACATAGTTATTGGTTTCTGTCGTGTAGTTCCAGATGCGTCTCCCGGTGGATGCGTCGACTGCGTAGAGATTGTAATCATTGCTTCCCACATAAACAACGCCATTCACCAGCGACGGGCTGGATGCAATTGCTCCTGCAGTCGTGAATTCCCAGAGGGGAAAACCCTCCGGCCTGTTCCCCCCATCGTCGTACACACCGGTGTTCTGGTTGTCGGCATGGAATTTCCATCCCGGTGCGCCCAACACGGGTGTAGTGACCAAGGTACCGAGTAACAACAATAAAACAAGCCACCGGATTTTGTGGGGTATTTTTTTCTGTGATCTAACCGTGTTGCATTCAGAATTACCAGGTATAGTTTGTATTGATGCCATGAAAATACGGATCTCCTGCCTTAGAGTGAAGGTTTTCCCTGCGGCCAACGATCAGAATCTGCACATTTTTTATTTAGGTCTTTCTGAATTATACCAGATACTTCTATCCGTGCAAATTCCCGGGCCCTATTATCCACCATTGCCGCTGAAAGAATATGAATGTTCTCGGCCTGGTTGATTTATGCCCCAAAAAATCCAGGAATACCTGGAATTGTTCTCATCCGGACTATATCCTATCCTAACAGGACCATTGATGCAGTTTGACCGGGGTAACAGGTTTTGAATTGGAGTGCAGGGGTGATAAATGCTGGACAAAAATTCACCTAAATCCACCGTTCTCTTCATTCTCTAACCGGTAACAGGCATCGTTATCATCTCCATGCTCATATTACATCTTTCAGAAGGTGCGTTAAATATTCCCAAGTGAACAATTACACCGGTCCATTGAAAAAGGGATAACAATAG
>JBAXMF010000024.1:0-13902 GCA_037134435.1 Methanomicrobiales archaeon
CAACCGTCGTTTCTTTGTCAGATTCATCAGATTCATCGACACCCGGCTCCGATCCGACTGTTGTGAAGACCGACACAGGTTACATTTCCGGATTACAGGAGAACGGGCTCCGGGTTTACCTCGGAATCCCATTCGCGGCGCCCCCTACCGGAGATCTACGGTGGAAACCCCCTGCGCCCGTTACACCCTGGGAAGGTGTTAAGGAAGCGAAGGCGTTTTCAGCTAACCCTCCGCAGCCCCCATCCGGGTCACCAGTACCTGTCTCCATGAGCGAAGACTGCCTGTATCTCAATGTCTGGACACCTGCTAAGAGTGCCGACGAAAAACTTCCGGTTATGGTCTTCTTCTATGGTGGTGCATTCGCTCAGGTAGCTCCGTTCGACACCATTGCACTTTACAACGGGACAACCCTTGCTCAAAAAGGAGTTATAATCGTAACGACCAATTACCGGCTTGGCGCCCTCGGGTTTATGGCGCATCCACAACTCGATAACGAATCCTTGAATAACGTCTCGGGCAACTACGGGATCCTTGACCAGCAGGCAACCCTCCAGTGGGTCCAGCGTAATATAGGGGCGTTCGGGGGCGAACCGTCAAGGGTGACCATTTTCGGCCAGTCCGCAGGAGGTGAGAGTGTCCTTATCCACCTCGTCAGTCCGCAGAGCAAGGGGCTTTATAGCCAGGCACTCGTCGAAAGCGGACTATTCTGGGCGCACGGGCCCACCATTGACAACGTCCATTCAAAGGCAGATGCCGAGCAAATTGGGCAGGACTTCGCACAAAGCCTCGGATATTCCGGACCGGATGCAATCCGGCAGATGCGAAAGGTAAGTGCCATGGACATCGTCAATGCATCACCCTGGCCTGCAACGTCATGGGACCGTACCCATACGCTCAAATTCGAGCCGACGATTGACGGATGGTTACTCCCGGACTCGGTAAACGCCCTGTTCACTCTTCACAAAGAGAACCCGGTCCCCTTCGTAATTGGGTCAAACGCCAATGACGGGACCTCACTTTCAGCGGGTGCCAACATGACGGTTCCGAAGTATATAGCATTTCTCCGGGACTATTTCGGGACAGAGGCAGATGTGGTTTTCTCAAAGTATCCTGCTAATTCGACAGACGAGGTCCAGGTCCGCCTTGCCCAGATCATGACCCGTTACGACTTTGCCGATGCGGCGAAGTTTGCTGCGGGATCGATGGGTGACCTGGAACGGAACACATACCTGTACCGGTACTCCTATGTCTTACCCGGGGAAAACGGGGCGTTACATGGCAGTGAAACCTTCCTGTTATTCGGACTGGCGAAAGACGTGAAAGCTAACCAGGTAGTCGCTGATAACCTGGTGGATTTCTGGACCAGGTTTGCAAAAACAGGGGACCCAAACGGTGGGGTGGATGCTACCTGGCCGCAATACACCAGGGCTGATGGCCGTTACCTCGATATCAATAATGTCACGACCGTGCTGAGCGGATATTAGGCCGCTCTTTTTTTAACATCCTGGAAAACAACAACCCTGTAGTAAATATCCCCATGTTCTCGATGTGCGGGAGGTTACCCCGCCATACATCCCTGTCATGAACCCCGGCGACCATGCGGGAATATGAGGGTGTCCGCCAGGGAATGCACTGCTCCGGACCTGGACGCCCCTGCACTTTTTTAAGCGTTTCGAGCAAGAATAAACGATCTTTCCCGACAGCCAGCCTGATGACAATAATGAATAAAAAGGGCCGGAAAGATATGATCCCCCGGTTCATGCATCACGGGTCTCCTTGTATCTTCACACTCCCGATCGGGATGGCAGGGTGAATGTGTCACCCGTTGTCCAGGTCCCGGTCTCCGCATTATATATTTTCTGAACGCCCGTCCACGTGCCCGCGGTCTCATTAACCTTAACGACAATATAGCCAACTTTCTGATCTTGCTTGTCGATCTTCCCGAGCGGGTATTCTAACTTCAGCAACGGACTAACGTTAGCAGGATCGAAAGCAGGCATTTTTGCCCCGCCATTCCCGGTGACGATCTGCTGGAGACCCTGATATTCAGCACGGACATACATATGGGTATGCCCATCAAAATACGCGGTAACATGATTATTTACCAGGCTTTCCCAGAATATATCGCGCTGGGCAGGATGTATCGCAAGGGCAAAATCATTATCTTCCATATCATTTTCTACCATATATGCAGGAGAATGCCCGAAGACAAACATGAATGGCCGGATGTCATGGGTGAGTTGTTCATCGACCCAGCTCTGGTTCACCGTTTCCTTGAGACCATTGTGCGCGATATAGTCATCCGTGACAATGAATTTTGCACCGTTTTTCGTGAAAGAATACGTCAGCTTCTTTTCATCCGGGGGGCCGTTCATTGGCATGCCTGATGCAACGGTGGCAAGATAATTGTCGAGAAGGGGAGTAACGTTCTGGGGAGGACCGTCTTCGTGGTTACCCCTCATGACATACAGTGGGATCCCCATATCCGTCGTATAATTATAGATGGGAGTGACATCTTTCATCCAGTTCGCATGCTGGGCAGAGTAATTACCTGCCACTGGGGATGTATGATCCAATTCCCATCCGTTGGTCAGATCACCGACATAGATCGCAAGTTCCGGATTTTCAGCCGCAATTGCCTTGGCAATCGGGATCATTTCGGGGCTGACACCGGTTGTCGTATTGGTCGCGGGATCTGGTGAATCCCCAAAGACCACGAATGTCCAGGTACCGTTCCCCGGGGTAGCCGTACTGGTCGGGACCGGTTTTGGCGTTGTTGAAGATGGTGATTGCATACATCCACCGGTGACAACCAGGACAACCAGGACCAGGGACAATAACATTGCATAGAATCGCATGGACGGCTTATTCTCTTTCGTGATAATAAATCTTCTGAAAGGTTATTGTTCTTGTTGCCGATCGATACGCATCTGATAATAAGGCAGGGGGGAATGTCTGCCAACAGACAAAACAACACCGCATCTCCATTACCTTTAAGCCATGGGGTATCGACTGATCTGAGTGATAAATCCAGATAAAAATGGGTGGATGTCAACATGGTTTCTTTAAAAAAATTATTCCTACTCGTACTGCTTGTTATTGGAATTGTATTCATACAACCCGTATTTGCAGCTGAACCGTTCGGCACGAGTTATGCCCCGGCCTCAACCCAGGGACCGATAAAAATTGTGTCTGCTACTGCTTCACCAACAGAAGGAAATGCACCATTAAAGGTCCAATTTAAGGATACATCAAGAACCTGGTCGATGTATTGCCTGTGGAATTTCGGGGATGGGACCAATTCTATTGGAAACCCCCATACGACCAACCACACCTATTCGAAAGCTGGCATATATTTCGTTAACCTGACAATACAGGACCAAAATTACAAATATATAACCTCGCAAGTTGCGACAATTACCGTAACCAGCCCTTCAAATATCACTGTTACAACGATTACGGCAGATGTAACAGAAGGGTGTGCACCGTTAACCGTCCAATTCAGCGGAAACTCAACGGGCAGTCCTACCTCATGGATCTGGAATTTTGCTGATGATTCTCCAACGGTAACAGAACAAAATCCCGTTCATACGTTCATTTTTCCCGGGAATTATTCGGTAACCCTCACCGCGACCGGCCCGGAGGGTTCTGGATCAGCATTAAAACAGATCTCGGTGGGTTGTGTTATTCCCGTGTCTGACGTCACCATAACGACATGGACAAAAGATGGCGAGTATACGGTTGCAGATGCTGAAGTCTTCCTTGGTGGGAAGGAGGGTCGGTTATTAGGAAAAACCGGTATCGATGGAAGGTTAACGGTTTCGGTCCCATCTGGCACCGCCAGCCTGTATGCAAGAAGCCCGGTATATAAGGACTCTTATTTCTATGAAGGATCATGGACAACGGTAAACCTGCCGTTGGAGACGAATCAGTTAGCTTCCCTTCCACCAATATCAATTCTTTTAGACCAGAAGGTTTCCGAGGCGTATGTCTTTACCGAAGCGGATAATAATACCACAGTCTCCCTGAAGAAAGGCAGTATCTTACTTCTCAAACTTGGGGAAAACGGGGGGTCAACGGGGTACCTGTGGGTACTTTCTACGACGTCCGGGCTGACCGTGACCGATGATTCATTTGTTTCATCAGGTACCTGTGACGGGTGTGGCGGCACCCGGATTTGGGAAATGAATGCTGTTACAACGGGCCAGCAACAGATCGTCGCAGTCTCCAAACAGTCATGGATGCCGACAACTGGGACGGAAAGAACATTCCGGCTGACAATTAATGTAGAATAGAATAACAGCCGTCAAAATCAGCATCTCTTTTTTTTCACCAACCATGTACCTGACCTTCCAAGAGGGTGAGGTGCAAATTCATCTGCCAGGTGTAATCTTTGACCTGGTTCTGGAATGAAAGTCCCTGGTATTTCCAATGGACGAATCATTGATCCAGGTAACCCGGGTGCTATCATTTAATGTGTACATTACTTGTACCAATGCGGATCACAGAAGAAATGTAATAGCCGAACACAAAATTACTACAGATATCCATGAGATGGGGCTGCTGAATGAAACGGACGCAAAACAAAAATCCTGACCCGGGAATTAATACACGCAAAGCTCTCATTTTGACGGTTTTAGAAGATCTCACCGGAAGTGTGGATTCCCAGGACCTTCCACCGTTATTTGATGAAATTCCGCCCCATTTAAGAACGGCTTACGAGGATGTGGGTAAAATCTGTTCTACCTTTTGTGATGAACATCCGGACATCCCTCTCCGTGAAGGCTGTCTTCAGCTGTTGGACGTCCTGGTAAGGAGGGATACTGATCCTCCACCGCTCTCCTGGGGCAGGGATGAAATCTGGGCGGGAGGGTTGTTGTATGCAACCGGCCAGGTCATGGGCCTCACCCGGAGAAAGACTGGATTGCATGTATCTGCCGATGAGGTCGCAACATTCTGTCATGCCAGCGGAATCACAATGCACCATAAAGCGCAGGATATCAGGCGCGAAGTCCGGACTGTGAAACAATGGTCCGGGAAGGACAAACAGGGTGGGGACCTCAAAGGAATTTTCAGTCCCGACTGGGCGGAACGCTTCAGCAACTGGGCCGGAGGTGATGATCCGGAACAGCCCACGAATAATGAAGCACTTCCTGTAACCCCTCCCAAATCTCCCGGGACCTGTTTCATCTGCAATGAAAAGGTAACAGGAGCCATCTTCGATGAACACATAGATTCCTGCCTCCCAACGATGGGGTGGCGGGAGCCCAATGAACCCGGGCTGCTCATGAGAATCATGGATGCCTATCGCCGCCGCTACTGGCTTGTGGCGCTAGCCGGGCCTGAAACAACCCTTAAGGACCTTGACTCCCTGATCCGGCAAGTCTGGGTCTCTTGCTGCGGCCACCTGTCGGCATTTTCCATCGGGAACATGTCCTTCAATAGTGACGGGGAAGGGGAAGGAATGCATGTGTACATTAAGGATGTCCTGCTTCCCGGGGATTCCTGCAAGTACACGTATGATTTTGGTTCGTCAACCATTTTGAAGGTGACCGCATTGCGCAGTATGAATAGCTCTCCTCCCGGGGATGGCCTGGTCCTTCTCGGCCAGAACTGCAAAGTCCATCGCAGGTGTTCCGTCTGCGGTATCGATGCAACGATGTACTACCAGAAAGGGTGGGACGAAAAACCTCGTTTCTTCTGCGATACCTGTGCCGAAACTACCTCCCGTAATAGTGAATGGCTATATGGGATCGGGAATTCCCCGCGAAACGGGGTGTGCGGCTGCTACCACAGTGACGAGGATGGGGTGGACTGGCACCCGGCGCAGGTAACAGCAGGGCTTAAAGCGGGAAAAAAACGCCGGCATCCTGCAGTACGGCGATACAACAGGGATAATCTCTATCGGACATTACCGGGCCATTTCTACAGGTAAAATTATACCCAGCAATGCGAGCGTGAAATTTAGCCTTGGGAAAAACGGGAATATTGTGAGACGCAGGTGATGTCTCCTGCATGATAATCTGCCAGTCACTTCTTTTCCGGGGATATGTTCACCGCTGTACGATCGGACGCTCGTCCAGGATGGCAAGCATATCAATGAACAGCTTCTTGCGTTTATGGTTCTTCTTCAGCTCGCCGATATAAAGTTCCCATTCTGGCAGGAGGTCCTGGCGTTTCAGAGTATCCCTAATCATTCTGATTTGTCTTATTGCCGATTCATATGATTTCGGGCGTGCTTCCTTGAGGTACACTTCTGCAATTTGTTTCTGAAGGGCAACTGCCCGTCCCGGGAATTTTTCAGCGATTGTAACTGCAATCTCTTCCACAAGTACTGGAGGGAGGGGGCAGGCCGGTTTTTCGGTCATATACAGGTCATACCAGACAAGGACTTCACAAGGGTCATTCTCTTCGATTGCAATTGCAATGAGAAGTTCAAAGGCCGGTACCGGGATCCTTCGTTCCGGTTTCAGGCTGATAATTCCCGACCGGGGTAAAATTCCCAATATCATCTCACCTTCCCCAGACTGCGAAACGCAGGATACCGGAGTTTTATCCTGTGCAAGGAAGTCTAATATCTCTTCACTCACCTCCCACCAGACACCTGCCCGTTCCGATGCCAATTTCAGTTTTGGGTAGCCATAAATCGAGGGAGAGGAGAGAAACACTTCTGCCCGCATTCCGGCGATATGCAGCCAGTCGTCTTCCTGTTCCCAGAGCTCACATAGCAGGGTGCGAAGTTCCTCTTCCTTTCCGGAATGCCCATGCTCCTGCCTGATTTCCCGTCCGATCCATTGTCGTGCTTCTTCCCATCTCTTCATACGGATAAGGTAACGGACCAGTGAAGGGGAATAACCGGAATTTACAGCAGCTCCGATACAGAAGCGTTCGGCATCATCTGAACGGTTCGCTGCATCGAAAGCAAAGAGCAGTTTCTTATTGAAATCTTCACTGGAGTAAAACGGGAAATTTTCTTCATATTCCACCTCATCCTCATCAGCCTCGAGCCGGGTGATAAGTAGGTCTGCAAACCTGCTCCAGTCATCTTCCGTGAACGGCCCCATCCAAAAGGAATGATCCTGTGGGCAGAGACCATATTCATCGTTGAACTCGAGATCTGCTACATACATCATCCGCTCGTGAACGGGAAGCGTAGACCGTTCGAGCGCCAGAAAGACGGTCTTGATACATTCTGATACCTCCTCAACGATTTCTTCACTTTCCTCACCGTCCTCGCCATATTCTCCGTATTCATAATCTCCTCCGTTCTCATCCATCTCCTCGATCTCTGCATTGGCGAACTGGAAAAGATCACGTCCGCACCCGAGCACGGCATCTGCAAATCCTGAAGTGAGTAGCACTTCCATCCGGTCATTCATGGAGGAATAATCCGTAGCTGCTGATCGCCACTTCCCATACACCTCCATCCCAGGTTCCCTGGCCAGCATGGCAATATCCGTAACCAGGCTTTCCAGTAACGCTTCGGGAGCGGCAGACACCAAAACGTTTCTTGCAAGAATGTCCTGCCCAATCTCCGGAGCTTCCTTACATATTTTATCCAGAACCTCCACAAGGTCCGCTTTTGTAAGTCCATTAAAATATACATGCAACTTCTCTTCTGTGGAAAGATCGCACCGACTCTCCCTGTTACCGGATATCTCCCGGATGGTCTTATGTTGAGTATCTTTTGCAAAGGGCAGGTCCGTTTCATTTCCCGGCATGAAACGTGCAAAGATCAGAAGCCTCGGATCATTGTCGGCAAGAGGCCTGACCGGCACATTATTTTTCAAGGATTCGAGGTATTCGAGTACAACGGCAACGGCATGTTTACAGGAAGTTCCTACCGGGCAGGTGCACCAGGACCGGAGGTTACCATCCCCTGTAGTGATCGTCGTGGCATAGCGTTCAGACCCCTCCACCCAGGCGACCAGTTCGTCCCCGGAAGCCCGGGCGATATCCTCGACCCTGTGTTCGTGTTGGTACTTCCTGCCTCGGGCAAGCGTCTTTGGACCTGCCCATGCACCAAGATCGTTCCACGAAAGATTCAACCAGGGATCAGGTTGACCGGTATTTTCTGGCATGCGTAGATCATTCCTCTGTGATAGTCAGCGACCGGGCCACGGAATAAATTTTTGAAATTATTCCGGTCCCAATTGGACTGGTACAGAATGATAGTACATGGAGGAATTTCTTAGATCTGGCCGGTTTGTCAACAGCGGTTTTAATTTTCTCACTCTTGGCGGATACGGGGTTAGATGATATCGGATAGCAAACTTGGGTAAATGAAAAGGTAAACTCCTTTCCAGATCTGCGGGAACTGTCGCCCGGACTTGCAGATCCCCGGCCAGGCACTGGTACCATGGCATAGCGAGATAATCCCAAAGACCCCTGGTACCGTTTTCATCAGGACCATCTAGTCGATCGCGACATCGTAAAAATTGGCGATTCTCTGGTGAAACCGTGGCTTTTGCGGAATCAGAAAAAAGGTAGGGTACTAATAAAGGTCAATTATAGAGGTAATCCGGATAAAATCGCTTCAAAAAGTATGAATTTGCAGAAGCAGCAAACGGGGTAAAATGAGGGCAATTTAAAAGAACAGGAATGGGAGATGCCTGGCAGGGCGTAGTGGAAATTACAGGTTATGAAGATTGCACCTCTAAATCTGGTGTAAGATCAACGGGTTTATTATATTCCGGTATTAAAATGGAATAGTTACAGCAGGCCGTGTAAGAACTGGCAGCGGTGTCCCATGGGTTGTTCCGGATGCAGTTTTTCACCACACCTGCTCGTCCCAATAGATCCTTATGTACCAGAAGGACTCGGACTCACGGAGATAGCCATCTGGTCGTCTGCTGAGCCGTCAGGATAGCTGATATGCCCGCCGCCTGCCCGGCAGTTACGGCAACACTAGTCGTGTAGTCAGGATACCCGCTCTTTTTCAGGACGAGCGAATGACTCCCGGCTAATATTCCGGTAAACGTCGCGGGGGTTGTACCCTTATTTATCCCGTCCAATACGATCGTTGCGCCGGAGGGTGTTGACTTGACATTAATCGACCCGGTCGTTTGCTGAACCGTCAGGGTCGCCGATACACTCGCCACCTGCCCGGCAGTTACGGCAACACTAGTCGTGTAGTCAGGATACCCGCTCTTTTTCAGGACGAGCGAATGACTCCCGGCTAATATTCCGGTAAACGTCGCGGGGGTTGTACCCTTATTTATCCCGTCCAATACGATCGTTGCGCCGGAGGGTGTTGACTTGACATTAATCGACCCGGTCGTTTGCTGAACCGTCAGGGTCGCCGATACACTCGCCACCTGCCCTGCAGTTACAGTAACACTCGTCGTGTAATCGGCATACCCGCTCTTTTTCAGGACGAGCGAATGACTCCCGGCTGATATTCCTGTTAGCGTCGCGGGTGTTGTACCCTTATTTATCCCGTCCAACACGATCGTTGCACCGGAGGGTGTTGACGTGACACCAATCGACCCGGTCGTTTGCTGAACCGTCAGGGTTGCAGATACGCTCGCCGTCTGCCCTGCAGTTACAGTAATACCCGTCGTGTAATCGGCATACCCGCTTTTTTTCAGGACGAGCGAATGACTCCCGGCTGATATTCCTGTTAGCGTCGCGGGTGTTGTACCCTTATTTATCCCGTCCAACACGATCGTTGCACCGGAGGGTGTTGACGTGACACCAATCGACCCGGTCGTTTGCTGAACCGTCAGGGTTGCAGATACGCTCGCCGTCTGCCCGGCTGTAACGGTAACACTCGTCGTGTAATCGGGGGACCCGCTTTTTTTCAGGACGAGCGAATGACTCCCGGCTGATATTCCTGTTAACGTCGCGGATGTTGTACCCTTATTTATCCCGTCCAATACGATCGTTGCACCGGAAGGTGTTGTCTTAACATTAATCGACCCAGTCGTTTGCTGAACCGTCAGGGTTCCCAATATGCTCGCCGTCTGCCCGGCTGTAACGGTAACACTCGTCACGTAGTCGGTGTACCCGCTCTTCCTCAGGACAACTGTATGACTTCCGGTTGATATTCCGGTAAGCGTTGTTGGGGTTGTACCCTTGTTCATCCCATCCAAGACTATCGTTGCCCCGGAAGGTGTTGACTTGGCGCCAATCGATCCCGTTGTCGGCTGAACCATCAGGGTTGCCGATACACTCGCCATCTGCCCGGCTGTAACGGTAACACTTGTCTGGTAATCAGGATACCCGCTCTTTTTCAGGGTGATCGTATGAGTCCCTGCAGATATTCCGGTAAGTGTCGCTGGTGTATTGAATCCGGTATTAGTCTCATCGAGATAGATCGTGGCGCCGGTAGGGTTTGAGTTTACAGAAATCCTCCCCACCGGCAACAACCCATAATTGTTCATCCGGAGGTCATTTGACGGGTCCCCGTCATAGAGTACCGGGTGCTGTGCAGTAGACTCCCACGTAGTTAGCGGGGAGGCATAATAAAAGGCCTCTTCTGCAGAGACCCAGTTATCAAAATTCGTATCTGCCAACGGGTTACCAATTCCCTCCACGAAATATGTGGTAAAAAAGCTGCCGGAAAACGCATCTGTCCAGGAGCCCTCACCAGATCTACAGGCAGCGAGGACGATATACTGGCTGCCGGTAAGGGATTTCCGCTGTTCTCCCGAACTTTGTACGAGGTTATTCCGGGTTTCAAACGTACCAAGGAAGTTTGTTGAAAACAAGTCTGCATCTGAAATTGTATTGCCCCCCTCGTTTACCTGCGGGGCCTTGACAAGTGCTTTCCTGCCACCCTTCATTATACCCTCGGCTTCGCAGGCATCAATAATAATAAGGATATTCCGGCATGGGATCCCATCCAGCCATTGCTTCAGTTCGGAACTTGAAATCGAATCGAGATCATACGGAACAAGTGCCGAGGCGGACCCTGATTGCACCCCATGCCCACTGAAATAAAATATAAACGTATCGTCGGGGCCTAATCGGGAACCCATCTGGATTATTGCAGACTGAATGGCGCTTTTGGTAGCCTGATTATCGGTTAGGGTTGTTATCCGCGTGGAGGAATATCCGCAGTCACTGATGAGCATATCACTCATATGTGGTGTATCATACTGCACCCCAACCAGATTATCGGAAGGGTTCGTGTACCAGGATACCCCGACGAGGAGGGCATGCGTTACCCCGGGTGACTTTCCCGACTCCTGGTCTGCAGCTGCTGCATGGACTCCATATGATCCTGATGCCGATACCCCCGCTATCATGAGCAGGCCCAGGATGAGAAAGGTTAAAACATGTATTTTTTTATTGTGAATCAACAGTAAACACTAAATCCGTTTGATTTTTTTCAATTAAAAAGATATACTTTCTGCCATTTCCAGAATATCCTTTGTTTTCTTTTCGTCGAATAGGGAAGAGGTGTTACCACCATCCCCCTATTCGATTGTAAGCGATTGATCGACGTGGAGTTTTAATTCATAAAATGGCGGATGTACCGCTACCCCAGACACCAAATGGTTAATTCTCCACGTTGTGATTTTCATTGTGAAAGGGTAAGTCTACTGGGGAAAATCTCATCGGTCTCCTGCTTTTTCGAGAGGATACTTTTTTTCAATGTCCAGGGAGATGAGTCCCCATTTAGAGAAAGTTTGAAAAAGGTTGGAGTAACAGGGAAGAGGTATGAAAGTAATTACTGCATGCAGCATCGCCTGCGTGGTACTTGTGGTCATGATCGCAGGATGTACAAGTATGCCCTCGACTCAGCCCGCAACACCTGCACCGACAAGTTCAGTTAGTGTGTCCACACCGGTACCAACACCCGTCACGGTTACGGACCCCACCCTTCTCGGGACATGGAACTTAAAATCCATGGTACTCCAGGGGGGTACGGCATTTACATTCCCCACCAATGCACAGATCACCGCAACATTCGATAACCAGGGTAATGTGGTAGGATTCGCTGGGTGCAACAACTACAATTCCCGGTACACCCTTTCAGGCCAGCAGTTGTACACCGGAATGGGTATGACGATCGGACCAATCACATCCACTCAGAAATTCTGTACGGACCTGAGCAACACGGAAACCACGTATCTTCAGGTCTTGCAAAACACAAAAACGTACACCGTTAACGGTGATGGCCTGACCATTACAGACAACTTAAACAGTATGCTGGTCTACAAGAGATAATCATCACAACAATGTTTCCAGAGGTATTCCGGGAACTATTGCTTCATTCAGAAAAGGATGGATGAATGAGATATGCAGGTATTCTGTAATCACATTGATATTATTTCTTATTTTCACTTCAGGGTGTGTTAATCAGGCACCGGCCCTGCCCCGGGATACCGTTAATCAAAAGCAGAACAACACGAATATCCCGGCAACTGATGAGTACAGCTCATCGTCGTCGTCGGGACATGGTAGGTAAGGTCGATAGTGATCAGCCATATTTCCTAAGCACCACTGCCACTCACCGGTATTACTATTGAATTCGATACTAATGGCAGCTTCAGCGGGTATGACCGCTGCAGCAGGTAAACCGGGACCTGGCAGGCTGATGGCCGTCGTGTCAGTATCAGCAAAGTAAAATGTGAGGGACTTTCCTGTCCTGACCCTCCCGGTATGATGAAACAGGAAGAACAGTACTCCGCTATACTGCAGAATTCAACAAGTTATGTTACGAATGGGGAAGATATGGCGCCTTCTGATGGTCCGTGAAAAACCTCTTGATTTTCTAAAAGGTGTTTATTGATTCCCGACTACCAGGATAGCGTACCATTGTCCGCTCACCCAAGGGGCTGCCTGAGTTAGAGTAGCACGGGCAGTATCTTTGGATCTGAAAAATGAGCGTGAGAGAAGATAGCAGTACCTTTCAGCGCCTGGCACAATGGGGTGAGTACCGGCACCCCGGATTAGTGCCTCTTCCACAGGTTATCCCGGGGTTATCTCAATAATCCCCCGACAACCCCTCCGATTAAACCAAGTACCGCGTGGTAGAGCGCAAGGATGATCAGGGCTCCCGCGATGCCAAGTCCGGCAACCAGGCCAAAAATCCCGAGCAGGAATGTGCTCCCTATAATTGCCATGGCAGACAGAATGACTGCCCCTAACAACCCGCTCAAAAACCCGGCTTTCCCACCGTTCCATACTCCACCACCAGCAATCAGTCCTGCAATAAGCCCCGCAACCAATGGACCAATTACGGGTGCAAATCCGAGCACGACCATCAGGACAAACCCGACAGCAACTGCAAGCCAGAACGAACCCTCCTTCTTAGAACTCATCCATTAGGTAATTGCCGGAAGAAACTGATTAATTTTTATATGTGGGATCCGAAAATTGACCGCCCACTTATCCTTCCTGAACTGGTTCTACCTTACGTATAGGCACCCTCGGAGAGCATCCTCCCCGACTTCCCAATATTATCCCGGTCAAGCTCATCGATCATTATCGTGACCATATCAGGCCCTACTCCTAGGGTATCGGTAATCGTCTTTGTAAATTCTCTGATGAGGACTTTTTTCTGCTCTGTAGTCCTTCCTTTTGCCATTTTAATAATAACGACCGGCATATTGTTCAACAATAGTCTGATCCCCTGACCTGATTAAGCCATGCGACCCGGGGCCCAGGTACCAGAAATGAATTGTTACAATAGCTACTTGCCATTCTTTTTTTGATATTGGGCTGCCGGCATCCTGAAATTTTACAAGAATTGTGGGCAAAAAGGATTAAAAAATAGCATTCTCATTCCGATGTCCGGCGGGCACACCCGCCAGCAATCGCCGCTTCTTTCACGGCTTTCGCAATCGCCGCCGTCACCCGGCGGTCAAGAATACTGGGGAGGATCCGATCTTTTGAAGGTTTTTGGATGTAGCCTGCCAGTGCGTGGGCTGCTGCCACTTTCATCCCGTT
>JBAXMF010000025.1:0-13874 GCA_037134435.1 Methanomicrobiales archaeon
TGGATGTCATGGCACCAGCAACGCTCGAAGCCTGGCACGGGCTTTTCACCACCCGACAGCCCGAATATTTCTATGCCCTGATGGGATCCCTGCCGCAAAGGTAGGGATTCCTGAGCATACGTGTGGGGCGGGGCCGGAACCGGAGCGCTCCGGACCCAATCGTTATTTGCCGGTACAGAAAAAAATGCACTTGAGATACAGGGACGTCCCGGAAAAAAATCAGATGATGAGATTCCTGCTCATTTTTTATAGAGGTTGTATGATATCATCCTAAAATAAGCCTGGGGGATCCTCGTCATGAAAGAAGTAAATAAACAATTTACAACTATAGATGAATACATCAGGACTTTTCCGGAGGAAGTCCAGGCAGAACTTGAAAAAATGAAGAAGGCTATTCAGGAGGCTGCTCCCGAAGCAACTGAGGCGATCAGATATCAGATGCCCACGTTAAGGCTTAATGGAAAAAATCTTGTGTTCTTCGCCGCATTCAAAAATCATATAGGTTTTTATCCAGTTCCTTCGGGAATTGAAGCTTTTAAAAAAGAGTTATCAAGGATGACGGGCAGAAATAGACGTGGCATTGTATCTTCCGGTCGTGGTCCCGTGGACTCGGGATGGTCTGTTTTTCAACCATCACCCCCGGGTCCGTATTTTTACCGGTAGTACCCGGGGCTCGCTGGGTATCAGGGCTTCTTATACCCAGCATAAATAGTGCAGGCAATCTTTTTTACCATTTTAAAAGAAATAATTTCCAATCTCATTATTTTAGAATTTTGAGAGGTGACGATAGTTGTACCAATTGAATTTACTGGTGTTTATTTCGGTGATATGCCTGGTCGCACTTGCCTTTGCAGCGATTTTTGCCCGGCAGGTGCTCAGGGCTGAGACTGGAAGCGTGAAGATGGCCGAAGTAGCGGCTGCCATACGTGAAGGGGCCGAAGCCTTCCTGAAGCGGCAGTATTCGACCATCGCAGTCCTTGCAATCGTTGTGGCGATTTTACTGTTTGCTGCATATATGATCTCAGGGAGCAGCACAACTGCCTGGCAAACTGCCGTGGCGTTCCTGCTCGGAGCATTTCTCTCCTCTATTTCCGGGATTATCGGCATGTGGATATCTGTCCGTGCAAACCTTCGTTCAGCGGCAGCAGCAACAAAGAATGCGGGAAAAGCGGTTGTCCTTGCGCTCAGGGGTGGGGCCGTATCAGGTCTCACCATCGTATCCCTCTCGCTTCTTGGTGTCTCGTTAATCTTCTACGCCTTTGGTGCTGACCCCGTAACGACCCCGTTCCTTATCGTGGGGTTTGCTTTCGGTGCGTCATTCATTGCACTCTTCGCCCAGCTTGGCGGTGGGATATATACAAAAGCCGCTGATGTGGGTGCTGACCTTGTTGGAAAGATAGAGGCAGGGATCCCGGAAGATGACCCAAGAAACCCGGCCGTAATTGCCGACCTTGTGGGAGACAACGTCGGTGACTGCGCTGGCCGTGGAGCAGACCTGTTTGAATCGACGGCAGCAGAGAACATCGGGGCCATGATCCTCGGTGTGGCACTCTTCTCGGTATTCGGAATGAATGGAATTCTGTTCCCGCTGGTGATGGGTGCCTTCGGCCTGATTGCCACGATCGTGGGAATATTCTTTGTCACCGAGAAGCTCGCTGACCAGGAAGACCCGATGAAAGCGTTATACCGCGGGTTTTTTGTCACGGCTATTCTTTCTGCAGTTTTCCTTTACGTCGCAACGACCTGGCTGCTCAACAATAATATCTGGTTCTTCTATGCGGGACTTGTCGGTATCGCGCTCTCCATCGTGTTCGTATACCTGACCCTGTACTACACCGATCACAAGTACCGCCCGGTCAAGTCAATTGCCGAGGCCTCGAAGACCGGCCCCGGGACGAACATCATTTCAGGGTTTGCCGTTGGTCTTGAAACAACCGCTGTATCAGCAGTTGCAATCGGTGTAGCCCTGATTGTGTCATTCAAGCTCGGTGAATTTTCCGGAGTGACAAACGGCGGTCTCTATGGTACCGCGGTTGCAACAGTCGGCATGCTTTCCACCTGTGCCTACATCCTCGCGATGGACACATTCGGACCTATTGTTGACAATGCCGGTGGTATTGTTGAGATGAGCGGGGAATCCGAAGAGACACAGAAGAGGATTTCACGCCTCGATGCGGCAGGAAATACCACGAAAGCGCTTACCAAGGGGTATGCCGTGGGTTCTGCAGCGCTTGCAGCGTTCCTGCTCTTCAGTGCCTACATGGGCGAGGTTTCGAATCTTACCCACAAGCCCTTTGTCAGCGTAAACCTGGCCCTTGTCCCGGTTTTTGTCGGTGCACTCCTTGGTGCAATGCTCGTGTTCCTCTTTGCGTCCCTTGCAATAAGGGCCGTTGGGGAAACAGCACAGTATATTATCCAGGATGTCCGGCGCCAGTTCAAGGATAAGGGCATCCTTGAAGGGACTGTCAAACCTGACTACGCAAGCTGCGTTGACATTACCACAAAAGGTGCACTCAAGAACATGATCCTCCCGGGTTTCATCGCAATTGCGGTCCCGGTGTTTGTCGGGTTTGCATTAAAATATGAGGCAATGGCCGGCTTCCTGATGGTCGCTACCATTACCGGTGTCCTCATGGCACTGGTGCTGAATAACAGCGGCGGTGCATGGGACAATGCCAAGAAATACATCGAGAGTGGTGCGCTCGGTGGAAAGGGAAGCGAGGCTCACAAAGCCGCGGTAGTTGGTGACACTGTTGGTGATCCGTTCAAGGATACTGCAGGGCCATCCCTCCACGTGCTTATCAAGCTCCTGGCGACCCTTACCCTGGTGCTTGCACCCCTGTTCATCTGATGAACAAGGTGCATTTTTTTTTAATCCGGCGAATATGTGCCATTTTTCCCCTGGTAATTTCTGCAGAGTCACGACGGAATTTCCAACGTGAAAGGGGTACCGTTAACTATTAAAAAGGAAGTCGGTTACGATACGGGACTGCCCGGTATCCCCGTTTGAAGGATGGATATTAACTGAGGGTAACCATTTCCTCGCCGCTGAAGTCATGTATGGTGAGTGCCAGTGTCTGCAGGTCAAGGACAACAGCACGTGCAGGGGTGGGATTGATATTCATCTGTTTCTGGAATGCGGTCTGGGACTGCCATGTCCCCGCGTTGATTGCAAGTGTTCCATGGTACTGGGTGATTCCCATCACGTGGACATGGCCGGTCATGAGTACTTCTGGGATGGGGTCGATCATCAGGTGGTCCTGCCGATCTGCAGCGATTGGGGTCTTTCTTCCATAAGTAGGGGCAAGGTGGCGGCGTTTGAGCATCCATTCCATCATCGGGGACGGGTTTTCGTATGAGGCCCCCGGTGTCAGGCCGATCTGGTCGTCGATTGACCTCCCGTGGTACATCAGCACCCGGACCCCCTGAAGGCTCACAAGAGCCGGGTTTTCGACAAAAACACAATTTTCCGGAAATTTTCCGGTAAATTTTCGGGGGATAGCTGGCTGCGGCTCTGCCCCCCGGACCACATCGTGGTTACCGGGTGCGAGGATAATTTTCAACCGGGAAGGGAGTGACCGGAGCAGTTCCCCGAGGAAGTCATACTGCTCGTAGATGTTCTTAATCGTGAGTTCTGCCTCCTGCCCCGGGTAAATACCAATCCCGTCAACAAGGTCCCCCGCGCAAAGGAGGTAGGAGGCATCCGCCCCCCTGATCCATTGTGAAAACCTGTCCCAGGCATCATCGAGGAATGTATCACTGCCCACATGAATATCGGAGATTAATACGGCTTTTCCTGGGGTATTGCTCGTGTAGGGTGCATGGCTGTGGGGGATATCGGGTCTCATGAGCTGGTCGGCAAACAACAATTTTCCATCAGATGAGAGTGACCCCTTCACGCCGATGACTTCATCCGGGAGCAGCGTTTCAGCTTCAGCAAACCCGGGCCTGTCTTTGTTGAAGAGCACTGCTACAGTCCCAGATGCATCTTCAACGTCGACTCGCCGATGACCTTTCGTGGTGCTTTTTACCTCTGAAACCAGCCCGATAATCGTGCATTTTTCATCCCGGTACCGTGGTTTTTTCAGTGCCATGATAGGCATGGCACTGCACCTGCTCCGGATGAGCCCCCCGAGACAGTCATAACGGTGCCGGAAATAATGGAGATAATCTGCTACGCCGAGGACTCCACCAGATGACCCTTCGCTGCCGTTTATTATCTCGACTTCGGGGTCGGTAAGAAACCTCGTACCGTCTTTCGAGAGTCCCATGCCCTGGACGTGCTGTGCCAGCACGACGATGGTATCATTCGGAACGGAAGAAACCACGCGTTCCAGCAGGTCGGTGTCCCCTTTTTCGGCAAGATATCTCACCACTTCAGGGTGCACCTGTAATTTTGTGTCAAGGAACCGCTGGACAATGGTCTCGGTGTCAAGCATCTGATCTAATACTATCCCCTGCCGCCGATATAGGATTTTAGATCGGCGACTGACGGGCCAGCCATAACAGGGCCTGACATGAGTTGGTCATCGCCGGACTGCTATGCGGTGGTTTATCTGCCATCCAAATCTATGCCCGGACGCGATTAATTATATGACAATAGTACATAGATAAAAAGACGAATGAAAGATACCAGCGAGGATCAGAAAGAAGCCTCACTCTTTGAAAAATTCAAAAATAGTGACAATAAAGTAGTGTCAATACTCCGTGAGTTCCTCTGGGTAATCATTGTTGTTGGTGCAATAGCCGCTCTCTTATTTGCCGTCAGTGGTACCTGGCCTGCTGTTGTCACGATAGAATCCGAGAGTATGGTACCGCACATGAATGTGGGTGACCTCGTGTTCGTGGTTCAGGCAGATCGGTTTGGCCAGTTGCAGTCCTGGACCGAAGGAAAAGAATCGGGGTACACCAAATTCGGGGATTATGGGGATGTGATTATCTACAACCCGAACGGGGGTACAAAGACCCCGATACCGTTTATCGGGGGTGCACACCCGATAATCCACCGTGCAATGGTGTTTGAGGAACCGGGCAGTACCCTGGTCGCTTACGTCAATCCAAGCGGTGGGAAACACACGCCAACAAGTTATATCCCGATCACAAAGGACAATTTCACCGCACAGGGTTCGATCATTCCCTCCCCGGACCTTGACCTCGGATTTATTGTCCCACTGAACAGCACGGACACCCATGGTGGCTATATCACTAAAGGGGATAATAACTGGAGGAGTGACCAGGGGTCAGGACTCTCACATTATACAAGTCTTGGGGCAATCGAACCGGTAAAACCGGAATGGATAGTTGGGAAAGCACTCTTTACCGTGCCCCTGGTTGGGTACCTGCCGCTTAATATCATCCCGGTTGCGATCATCATAATCCTGTTAATCCTCCTCCACGAGTGGTATCTCCGGAAAAAGGAAACTTCGAAAAGCCAGGTTAAACCGGGTAATAAATCTAAAAAACGGAAATAATTTTTGAGGGTGAACATGGACCTGGGCCGGCTGCTGAATGATACCCGTGAGGGGTACCGCCTGACAGAGAAGGACGCGACCTCTCTTCTCAACGTCCGAGGTCGTGAAGTATTTTCAATTCTTGCTGCTGCAGACGATATGCGGGAGAAAAAAGCTGGAACTATCATCACGTACGTGCGGAACCAGAATATCCATATCACGAATATTTGTAAAAATCTCTGCGGCTTTTGTGGATTCGGGAAAGCCCCGGGTGATGTGGGGGCGTACTGCAATGACCGGGTGGCGATCGAAAAGAAAGTGGCGCTTGCGGTGGGGCGGGACGTTACAGAAATCTGTCTGCTCTCCGGGGTTCACCCGGATTTTACCATGGAATCCTACGAGGAGATCCTCACCTGGGTTACCCGGGCTGCCCCGGGAGTCCATGTCCACGCGTTCAGCCCGGATGAGGTTGCGCATGCCTCCACCAGGAGTGGCATCTCTACGGTCGAGGTACTGGAAAGGATGAAAAAAGTGGGACTCGGTTCACTCCAGGGGACCGCCGCGGAGATCCTTGTGGATGATGTACGGTCGGTGATCTGTCCGAATAAACTCAAAACCCAATTGTGGACCCAAATAATCAGGGAAGCCCACGGGATGAAGATCCCAACGACCGCGACCATCATGTACGGCTCGATTGAAAATGCCACGGACCGTGCAAGACACCTGTCTATTCTCCGAGAAATTCAGGATGAAACTGGCGGATTTACGGAACTGGTCCCGTTAACGTATATCCATACCGGCACCCCCCTCTACCAGCAGGGTATTGCCCGTGCGGGTGCGACCGGCTTGGAAGATATCCTTCTGGTCGCAGTTTCACGCCTGTTTCTTGATAATTTTAAAAATATCCAGGTCTCATGGGGAAAACTTGGGCTGAAGATGAGTGAACTTGCACTGGCATCGGGTGCGAACGACTTCGCAGGGACAATGTTCGCGGATGATGTATCAAGAGATGCTGGTGCGGAAAGTGCCGAATACCTTGACCCGGTGGTAATGGAGCGGATAGCAATAGACCTCGGGCGCACGCTCCGCCAGAGGACAACCCTGTACGATCTTTTGTGAAAGCGTCATTTTTTTCAATGGGTCTTTTTTTACAACTCATCGCAATTAAATTCAGGCGATTAATCCGTTCAATGGATGGAAAAGGGCCCCCCGTTATCTTTCTTCCCGTTAAGATATCCATCGGGCAGGGGTTAACGCGGGAGATTTTAAAAAAAAATTCCAATGAATCCGGATTAGTTCATATCATGGGTCGCGTTGCCGACCCAACACCAATCTCACTACCGGATGAACCGGCGAATTTTCATACCGTCCCTGCTATTGGTCCATCTTTTCAGTTTCAGGAGAGCAGGTCTAGTGCGTCCTTTCCGGTCATCCCGTTGGTGACACCAAGTCCCTGTGCAGCAGTGTTGGCTTCTTTTACTTCACCGGACAGGAGGTCTGCGATTGTTACGATTGACGGCCCCGTTACCGGGCGGACCTTCGCTGCCGCATATGCAAAATTATTGAGTGCAGAAACATCAAAGGCGCCGCACCCCACCATCCCGTTCTTTGTGACAACGCCTACAAGGTTGATACTGCCGAGGGGGATCACAAACCCTTTGCCCTCCGAATGCCTGAGTGAAATCGTCTCTTCGATCATGTGCGTTCTTCCGGATTGTACTGTTGGTGCTGACCGGCCATAAGCATTCAGGGTTCGGGAGGGCCCGCCTGGTAGTGCAGTGTCTTTTGGATGAGTTTATCTGTCCGGCCGTCCTTCGTCAGATTAGACAATCGGGGTGTTTAAGTTTCAGGTCACAGATCCAGTCCGGCAATTACTCGATGATGTTCTGGGTGGCCACCGGCTTACGGTTGACGAGGGGAAAATGCTCATGTCCACCCGGGACCGGCGTGTATGGGACATCGCATCAGTGGCAGACAAGGTGCGGGAGAGAGTAACCGGAAACCTGGTCACGTACGTGAGGAACCAGAACCTCAATATCACAAATATCTGCGTAAACACTTGTGGGTTCTGCGGCTTTTCAAAAAAACCATACGATGCCGGGACATTCCTTTTTGGTACCGAAGAAATCCGGGAGAAGGCGGCACTCGCCCGGAAAAGAAAGGTCACAGAAATCTGCACGGTGAGTGGTCTTCACCCTGATTTCGATGCCTCCTCCTATACCGGGATAGTCCGCACTCTTCATGAAGAAGCCCCGGACATCCACATTCACGCAAGTAATCCCATGGAAATCGTGTATGGGGCAAGAAAAAGTGGCATCACGACCGGTGAGATGCTGGTGGAGATGAAAGGGGCAGGCCTTGGTTCACTGTGCGGGACTGCGGCAGAGATTCTCGTTGATGAAGTACGTGACGTGATATGTCCCGGGAAAATTCGTACCGCGGAATGGGAGAAAATTATCCGGGAAGCGCACCTGCTCGGGATACCTTCGACGGCTACAATTATGTATGGCCATTGTGAAACCGTTGCAGACCGGGTCCGGCATTTAGAGATTATCAGGAATATACAGGATGACACATCCGGGTTTACAGAATTTGTACCGCTCTCGTTTGTCCATATGAACACGCGTCTTTTCAGGGAGGGTACTGCGCGGCCCGGGGCTACCGGTAGGGAAGATATGCTGATGGTCGCGGTCGCGCGGCTTTTTCTCGACAATATCCATCATATCCAGGTCTCCTGGGTCAAGACTGGTATCAAAATGGCACAACTCGGTCTTTTATCCGGAGCGGATGATATCGGTGGGACAATGTTTGAAGAGAGCATCTCAAAGGGAGCAGGAGCATCCAATACCGATTACCTGGACCCGTCAGAGATGAAAATACTGGCCGATGACCTCGGTCGTGAATTGCGACAGCGCACCACGCTTTACGTGTTTGTATGAGAATTTAGCACGGGTGCTGAGGAAAAGCCCTGAACAATTCAAATTTCATCATGTGATGAAAGGAAGGGCCCCCGGACTAGAAATTTTTCACCTGATTAACCGCCTGCTTATTCTTTGTGGTCCCTGGGTTCCAACTCTTCCTCCACAAACTCTTCGACATCCCGGTATGCCCGCTGGAGGAGACTGACCAGCGGTGCGAGTGCAATCCAGGAGATTTGTGCAAGGGTCGTACTGAAAAAGGCAATCGGGATCGATATCAGAAAAATTGCGATAACAACCAGTTCCCGGTGATAATTGAACCTTATCACACGTGCGCCTAGCTGGGGATCAATGAGGCGGTGATTCCTGGTTGCATATACCCAGATGATGATCAGCATCGCCCCGGTTACTACCTGCATTGCGGCAAACAGTATTGTTGCCAGTTCGAAATTTCCGTATTGGATGATGAGGTTGGTCAGGAAAGGAATTATCGTAATGCATAAGAGGAAATAGAAATTGAGGCTGATAAGTGTAGAATTACACCGCTTAATATGGGCAAACACCCTGTTATGGCCCCGCCACCATGATGCAATGACAAAAAAGCTGACAAAATAACTGATAAATGTCGGCCCCATATCCATGAGATCTGTTGTCAATTCGTTCTGATGCGCCCCGTTAGATAAAGCAGGGGCTATCAGTGAAAGGGCAAGTAATGTAACGGCGAATGCGAATACCCCGTCGCTTATGGCCAGAACCCTATCTAAATTTTTACATACGGGGTCAATGCCTCCGGTTTTATGGGGTACGTGTGGTGCTGTCGGGTCAGCGACCGGAACGGAAGTCAATACCGGAGATATTTACTTAAAAAGATAAAAAATGTGCCTGTTTGAAAATATCTTCAATACCCTGTGTGGAAAAGCCGTGCTATCTTGTCACCGATTTTCTTTGCGTGTGCGATTGCATCTTCATCCTTAAGCACATCCCCTGCGAGATATCCCTTCCCCTTTACATCGCCCATGTAGGAAAACTCGTGTGCAGACAGGAACCCCTCAATGGTCTGGATTGTTCTTGAACCGCCCTTATCGGCCTCAACCGAAACGGCCACGGCTTTCCTCCCGGCAAGTCTCCGGTCGTGGTAATAGGAATATGTCCTGTCAATAAAGTTCTTCAGTTGTCCTGATACGTCGTAGTAGTAGGTCGGTGACCCGATCACGAGCACTTCGCAGTCAAGGATACGCGAGGCGACATCTTCCCAGTCATCGTCGGTGATGGAGCATTCGTGCTCTTTTTTACACTTCTCACAGCCGATACAGGGATGGATTTTCTTGTCCGCCAGGGAGATGAACTCGGTTGTCAGTCCCTTCTCTTCGCATTGCCTGAGAACGATATTTACAAGCATGCTTGTATTGCCATCTTTTCTCATACTCCCGGAGATCCCTAGTACCTGCATACCATCACCATTATTCAACAGTATCCCTGCTTGGTATTGATTGTTGTGATGACCGGGTCAAGATCGATCGACACCATCGCACCGATGATGGTATTGACTGGATCTGATTCAAAATAGAAAAGGTGTGAATTACAATGACAGTCACTACACCCGAAACCTCTGACCGGGACCCCACCGATCGCATTTGCGAGTTTACATTCGACCGGCCGGGTCGTATGTGCGCAGATGGCGGAGAGAAGGGTGACCCCCTCATCCCCCAGCAGGTAGTCAATATGCCACCGATTTGTACTGTTCCGTGAGGCCGCGAGATTGATATGCCGTTGCACCCGTTTGAGTCCCCCCTGGCCCTGCGCAGAACCGGTATATACGTGCCAGCCGGCTGGAAACGCCAGGTCTCCAAGGACACCCACCCAGATAGTGCAGGGCCCGTGGAACAATACGAGACAGTAGACACCTTTCTCCATGGGGATCGTCCTATCAGGGACAAGTCATTCGGACCAGTTCGCGTGCGGCTGCCACATGGCGGCCACCGCCCTGCCGGCATGGTTCCCCGTGCCCCGGGTAGAGACCCTGGATGTCAAGGGCCGAAAGTCTCTCAATTGACCGGACTAATTCATCCAGGCTCCCGCCCGGGAAATCAAACCTGCCAAACCCCCCATCGGTAAACACGGTGTCCCCGGAGATCAGGTCCCCGCTGGATTCGTCCAGGATGCAGATGCTTCCCGGCGTATGGCCCGGGGTATGAATGATCAGGAGGTCACCTACATGGTCCCCGTCCCTAAGTAGGGTGTCGGCAACAATGCCGGGAGAATGCGAGGCAAAATGCATGGAAAGGCTCTGTGCATCCTGGACAAGTCCGGGGGCATCATCCTGGTGAATATACACCTCTGCCTTGCACATCAGTGCAATCTCCTTCACATAGGCTGTATGATCGAAATGACAATGGGTGAGGATGATTTTCCTGATAGAGTCCCTGTATTTCGAGACCGCCATGGGCATCACCCCTGCGTCTACAAGCACATCACCAATAAGGTAGGAATTAGCAAATACCGGGTCACCGGGAATCCACTGGACTGGCATGTACAATAATAAGTCCCGGGGACAAATGTGTTTTATGTATACCCTCGTCCGGGAATGCCACAGCGGGGTTCCCGTTGTCGTGGAACAAACAGCCAGGGCTGAGGGAATTTCGCCCCGGGACCTCGCCAGAAGCGTTGCAAGGGGCCGGGTCGTGATCCCCTCGAACCAGAACCGTGACCACATCGTATGTGCGGTTGGTGAAGGGTGCCGTGTCAAGGTCAATGTGAATGTCGGCACGTCGGGTGAACGGTGTGACGAAGCCCTCGAAATAAGAAAGGCAGAGGCCGCGATTAAGAACGGTGCTGATACCCTGATGGACCTCTCGACCGGGGGGGACCTCCCGGAAATCAGGAAACGTATCCTCGCCCTCGATGTGCCGGTCGGGACCGTCCCGATTTACGAAGCGGTCCGGAAAGCCGGCAACGTGGCTGATGTAGACTCTGATACGCTTTTTAATGTAATCCGTCAGCATTGCAACGAGGGTGTCGATTTCCTTACCCTGCACTGTGGTGTAAATTACGAAGCCCTTGCGGCACTCCGCGAGGACCCGAGGCTCATGGGAGTTGTCAGCCGGGGCGGGGCATTTCATATCGCCATGATGGTGCAGAGGGAGGAGGAGAACCCACTGTTTAAGGAATACGATTATCTCCTCGAGATTCTTGCAGAGTCCGACGTCGTAATCAGTCTCGGTGACGGGATGCGGCCGGGGTGTCTCCAGGACGCAGGGCGGAGGGCCAAGACCGTTGAATACCTGACACTCGGCAGCCTCGCCCACCGTGCTCTTGACCACGGAGTCCAGCGGATGGTTGAGGGACCAGGTCATATCCCGATGAACCAGATCGGGTACAATGTGAAGATGATCAAGGAACTGACCGATCATGCCCCACTCTACCTCCTTGGCCCGCTGGTCACCGATATCGGCGCCGGGTATGACCATGTCGTTGCTGCCATAGGGGGTGCAAATGCCTGTAAAAGCGGCGCAGATTTCCTCTGCATGGTCACCCCGGCCGAACACCTCGCCCTGCCGGACGTTGACGATATTATTGAAGGTACACGGGTCGCCTGCCTCGCGGCGCACATCGGCGATATGGCGAGACGGAAAGATGAGTCTGTCATGCAGCGGGAGTCGCAGATGGCGACCGCCCGGCGGAGACTGGACTGGGAAGGCCAGTTCAGGCTGGGCCTATTTGGTGACGTGGCAAGAAAAATCCACGAGCGGGATGGCAAGCTCGAGACCTGTTCGATGTGCGGGGACCTCTGTGCGATGAAACTGGTAAAAGGTCTCCTTGAAAAGGAATCCGCCCCAAAGGAAAAAAGATAATCATTCAACAGGTTTTCAGGTCAGGATCCTTTTCTTTATTGTATAGTGAGTATCCGCACCGCGAGCAGCGCGGCATTATCGCCATTATCTATCCCGACACAGGCCACGGGGACACCCTTTGGCATCTGGACAATTGATAAGAGCGCATCAATCCCCTGCAGGGGTCCGCTTACCGGGACACCGATAACCGGCTTTTTTGTCTTTGATGCGATCACACCCGGGAGGGCCGCCGAGAGGCCTGCGATTGCGATAAAGATTTTGCAACTGCTCATTTTCACGAATTCATCCAGTTTTTCCGGCTCCCGGTGGGCGGAGATGACAGAACTATCATAACTTATATTGTGTTGAGCGAGGACTGCTCCCGCGCGTTCAGCAATTTTTGCATCTGATGCGGAACCTGAAATAATCGAAACCTCAACCATAAATCCCAACCAAACTTATATTTTGTCTCTATTAATATACTATGGGCTGATTAACGAATGGAAAAAGAACTACTTCTGATGCTGCCGGGCCCTGTTCCAATGCCGGAACGGGTCAGGTACGCGATGATGCGCCAGGCCATCAACCACCGGGGAGCAGAATTCGGGCAGGTCTATCTGGACTGTGTCCGTGTCCTTAAGACCTGCTTCGGAACAAAAAACGAACTCTTTGTGATCAGTGGCTCCGGCACGGCGGCAATGGAGGCGGCCGTATCCAATTTTGGCAGGGACAAGGAAATTGCCTGCCTGGTGAACGGTAAATTTGGTGAACGCCTGTTTAAAATCGCCGGCAGGTATGGGAAGGCCACCGAAGTCGGTTCGCCATGGGGGACCCCACTCGACCTTGCTACCCTGGAAGAGCAGCTCGAGGCAGGTGCTGAGGTCGTCACCCTTGTCCATAATGAGACCTCGGTTGGTATCCTGAACCCGGCCGAAGTGGTTGGGAAACTGGCGAGAAAATATGATGCCCTGTTCCTCATGGACGGGATCACCTCGATTGGTGGTGATACGGTCGAGTCTGATGCCTGGGGTGTCGACGTGGCGCTTGTCGGGTCACAAAAGTGTCTTGCAGCACCGGCAGGGTTGTCTGCGATCTCGGTCAGCAACCGTGCCTGGGAACGATACACAAAGAATCCTCCGTATTATCTGGACCTTGCAGCATACAGGAAAAGTGCAGGTTCAACGCCAATGGAGACCCCGTACACACCGGCCGTCCCCCTTTTCCTTGCACTCAGGGAAGCATGCATGATTATCGATGAGGAAGGGCTCAATAACCGGGTACTACGCCACAGAAGGCTCTCACAGGCGGTCAGGGCCGCAGCTGAGGCCTGGGGGCTGACAATGTTCCCGAAGGTCGATAACCTGCACGCGTATTCCAACACGGTGACCGCGATCACTATTCCGGAACATGTAAAGGATAGCGATCTCCGTGGAACCGTGAAGAAAATGGGGATCGAGATGGCCGGGGGGCAGGACCACCTGAAAGGGAAGATATTCAGGATTGGTAACATGGGTTCGGTCGGGGCCCCGGAAATCATTGCGACCCTTGCCGCAACAGAACATGCACTTAGGAAACAGGGTTTCAGGATAGAAGGCAACGGCCTGCAGGCCGCCTGCGAGGTGCTCGGATGAAGGTCGGTATCGCCGATACCACCTTTTCACGAGTAAATATGGGGA
>JBAXMF010000026.1:0-13434 GCA_037134435.1 Methanomicrobiales archaeon
TTGTCGGTCGTTATCAGGAGACAGGCGGCATCCGGGTCATGTTCCG
Source organism: Methanomicrobiales archaeon (assembly GCA_037134435.1). GTDB lineage: Archaea > Halobacteriota > Methanomicrobia > Methanomicrobiales > Methanospirillaceae > CAIKOD01. The sequence goes on from JBAXMF010000026.1 coordinate 47, forward strand.
CCTGGGCAAGGATATCGGCTGCGATGAAATCAGGGTCGGCCGTATGATCGGCAATGATGGCAATCTCGCTCGGGCCGGCAGGAAAGTCGATTTCCACGTGGTCCCGGAGCATCATTTTTGCCATTGTCACGTACACGTTGCCCGGTCCGACAATTTTCTGGACAGGTTTTATGGTCTTCGTCCCGATTGCCATGGCTGCAATAGCCTGGGCTCCTCCGGCATTGTAGATTTCACTAACTCCGGCAATATCAAGGGCTACCAGCGTGAGCGGCTTGATGGGGGGCGGTGAACAGGCACAGATCTCGCGGACACCTGCCACCCGGGCGGGTACGGCACACATGAGCGCTGTTGACGGGTACGCAGCCCGGCCACCGGGTACGTAAATGCCGACCCTCCTTAATGGTGTTGTTTTTACACCGAGGACAATCCCGGGCTCAATTGTATCAAGCCAGAGATTCCTTGGGCGCTGGAGTTCATGGAATCGCCGGATACGTTCCTCTGCCTTAATGAGGCTCTCAACAATTTTCCTGTCGACGGTACCATACGCGGCTTCAATTTCCTTTTCTGGTACCGCGACTTCTTCGAGGACGACGTGCCGGGACATCGCCTTCAGTGCAGCATCCCCGTCTTTTTGGACCCGCCCGATTATCTCCGTAACATTTTCACGGACGCCCTCAAGACTGGATGTCCTGTTATTTATCCAGGTATCGACCTCGACTTCCTTCCACATGGTAGGAATAACTTTCGCAGAAATGTTTGTTAAGGTTTCGGGATGCAGTGTGTGAGGGGAACACGAAATCCCATAACTCCGGAATCATGGGTGGGGAGAGGGTTCATTTTCTGCACTATCAGATTTTTTGTAATCGGGTGGTAACAAAGCGTGCGAAAACATTGAACCTCCGGTCCCGACGGGCTGGCAGGGTACCTTTATTTGAAGGACCGGTTTCCAGGATGTCCACGTTCATATTGCACTTCAACAAATTCATTGATGGGTCCACCTGAAAAGATGCCCGTCGATACGTTAACATTGGTTCTAATCGAACCACTCCTCACATGTGGCAGGCTGTCGATATCGAGACGTGGGTGGAAAAGCGGAGGTCAGGGATAGCCGGGGTGAAAGGACCAGTTGAAGATATTATCCGAAATGTCAGGGAAGGCGGGGATGCGGCGCTTTTCGACCTCACAGAAAAATTCGATCACATCCGGTTAACGGGTCTGCTGGTCAGCGATGAGGAGCGTGAAGAGGCATATGATAAAGTCGAACCCCTGCTTGTAGAGAGCCTTATTGATGCAGAGGCACGGATTTCGGCGTTCCACGAGATGTCCCGGCCAGAAGACCTGTGGCTCCGGCAGGTCTCCCCTGGTATTACGCTTGGGGTAAAGACCACGGCACTTGACCGGGTCGGGGCCTACGTGCCCGGCGGGAGAGCGGCATACCCCTCAACCGCACTGATGTGTACCGTGCCTGCCAGGGTTGCTGGTGTCCCGTCCGTCTGTTGCTGCTCCCCACCACCGGTCCACCCCGCCACCTTAATCGCCCTCGATATCGCCGGTGTGGACGAAGTCTACCAGGTTGGCGGTGCCCAGGCAATCGCCGCGATGGCGCTCGGCACAGAGACCATCAGACCCGTCCAGAAGATTGTCGGGCCCGGTAATGTCTATGTCACCGCGGCAAAAGTCCTTCTGAGAGAATATGCAGAGATAGATTTTCCCGCAGGACCAAGCGAGATTGCAATTATTGCGGATGGGAATTCAGACCCGGAGTTTATTGCTGCCGATATCCTTGCACAGGCGGAACATGACCCCCATTCTGCCTGTATCCTTATCACAACTGATGAAACATTGGCAAAAAAAACTGGTGCAATTATTGAAACAATGACCAAATCAGCATCCCGTCGGACGATAATTGAAGAAGCACTAAAAAATTCCGGGTATGTTATTACTGAATGCCTGGATGACGCAATTGACGCGGTAAACTACCTTGCTCCAGAACACCTGTCAATCCAGACCGCCGATACCATGTATGTCCTGTCACGGGTCCGGCATGCCGGTTCCATCTTTGTCGGGCCGAATGCTGCTGTCGCATGCGGGGACTTTGCATCGGGAACAAACCACGTACTCCCGACTGCTGGATATGCAAGGACTTATTCAGGGCTTGATGTCCGGCATTTTACGAAGACCTCGACCGTCCAGATCATCGACCGTGAAGGGATAGAACTGATCGGGGATACCGTGGAGACGATTGCGGACGCTGAAGGGCTCTCTGCCCACGCGGAATCGGTACGTGTCCGCCGAAGACGTCCTTAACCCAAATTAAGCGGAGCCTATTTCGGAAACCAAAGGGTACGGCATAGAAAACCAAAAAAAGGCTTGGGCACGGGTGTGGTATCTTTCCGGTCAACACATTCCGATATAATTTGAAAGCAGCCTGAGCCCTTTAACCCCGCTCTTTTCCGGGTGGAACTGGACGCCGTAGACATTTCCATGATGGATGGTCGAGGCAAAGCGGCAGATATATTCCGTTGTCGTCAGGGTGTATTCAGGAAGGGTGTCTGCGTAGTAGGAGTGGACAAAATACATGAATTCTTCCGGTAAAAAGCCGGCGAAGAGGGGGTGGTTCGGCTGTTCCAGGCAGACCTGGTTCCAACCCATCTGGGGTACCTTGTACCCTGGCTGGTGGGGAAATTTCCTAACTGTCCCGGGTACAAGGGCGAGTCCCGAGTGAAGACCGTGCTCTTCAGAACGTTCCATCAGCATCTGCATTCCAAGACAGATCCCGAGCAGCGGGACGTCCCTCGAACTCCCGACTACTGCGTCACGGAGTTCACCGAGCTGGTCCATGCCCTCGCGGAATGCCCCTACGCCGGGGAGGACAATCCCGTCAGCTGAGCTGATCTCACCTGCATCCGCCGTGATGAACGGTGAAGCACCGGCTTTTTCAAGACCTTTCATGACACTTCGCAGGTTACCGAGCCCGTAATCAACAATCGCTATCTTCTTCATCTGCCACTTCACCTCCGTTACCCCTGCCGGAGACCGGGACTACGGCCCCCTGGTCTTTTTTACGCCACCTGCTCTCAGTGGTCCATTCAAGTGGCAACCCGTGGGTCTTTCGCCATTCCTCGAGACGGTCACACCATGACTGCATCAGTCCGGGGTGCATGTTCCCGATCTCCTCCAGCACTGCGATATCACTGGACGGGCACATGAAGCAGCCGATCCGGTCAAGGCCCTGGGTATAGAGGACATTGTACGGCCCTTTTTCCTGAAAAATATACAGCCATACATGCATGGCGGTCCAGTTCTGGATCGGTGCTGCTGAGAGCTGGTTCCGGACATTGCTGTTCCGCCAGACACGGTTTGATGTCGCCCGCTTAAATGACTCATATTTCCGCTGACCAATAAAAGAGAGGCATTCACCCCATTCCTCTGCTATCAGACGTTTTACCGGCTTCAACTTACATACACTGCAGCACCAGCGGTAATCAACGGCAGGTGGCCCCTGCCGGGCGAACGTCTCCCAGAATTCCTGTTCACCTGAACACCTGACCGCTGTAAGCCCGTAATGCTGGATCGTCTTTTCCACGCACTCGTATGTCTCGGGAAATTCAAGGCCTGTGTCAGCAAACAGGATTGGAACCTTCCCAATCGCTTTCATCACTACGAGAAGCGTGGCGAGGCTGTCCTTGCCACCTGAAAACGAGACATTGACCGGGAGTGAGTTTCTCTCCGTGACCTCGTGGATAAACTGGACTGATGCCGCCTCGGCTTTCTCAAGCACAATTGCATTCGCCCTGACTGCATCTTCCCAGGTTGCAGCCCCCGGTATTACCTCGGAGCGTACATTCCTTCGCGTCCTGACTAGTGCACCACGTTCCATCGATTCTGCCGTTGAGGCATCGACCTTCGCCCTCCCGACACCGGCACACTCACCCGAACGGGTGAAGACAAAGACCTCGTCACCCGCACGCACCGAAGGGTCGATATGGACAAGTCCCGGCCTGAGTACACTCGCTCCTTCCATGAGTGATTTTTTGGCCCCATCATCAACAATCACGAAACGCTTCGTTGGTTTTAACAACGCCGCGGCTTCTGGCCGTGGGATTGGTTCCCATGCCCTTTTTTCCGGCATGTAACGGAGGGAACCAACTACAGCACCCGCTACGACAATCTCCTCCATTCGGTCCGGGTCAGGTACTTTATTCAGGAGGGCGATATGCCCGGGTGGGATTAATGGTGTGCCGAAATGATCGGAAAAAACCCGGTTGACCAGATCGATATCATATTTGAACGCAGGCCTTGCATCTCCTGGCGGTGTAACCGGCACCTCACGGGTAAAAGCCCCGCAGGCACACTGGCGTGACATGACCGGGGTATGGCACGAATCACACCACCGGAGAAGGATTTTTCCAAGATAAGATGGACGCATTCTCGCGTAATATTCGAAGCTGGAGGATAAATATGGAGAGGATCATGCAATAGTACCAAATAGGATCGGTGGGCCCGACGGTTATCCCGGTTATTCTTATCTCTTCACCGGCCTATATGATTACGTATGTTTGAATCAATCCCACGGAGTTTTACCCTTATTAAGGAGAGCTGGAGGGTCATTTCCCTGGATAAGGAAATCCTTCTGTTCCCTGTGCTTTCCGGGGTCGCATTGCTTTTGATCCTGCTGTCATTCGTATTACCGGTCCTGTTCCTCGGTTTTTTCAAAAGCAGTGTACCGCCTTTAGAAGATGGTCTGTTCCTCGTTGGTCTCTTCCTCTTCTATCTGCTCTGCTACTTTGTCGTAATTTATTTCAATACTGCGCTGATTACGTGCGCGAGGATGCGCCTGACCGGGGGAAACCCGGTGTTTATGGATGGTATCCGGAACGCAAACGCACATATTGTTCCGATATTTATCTGGGCGATGATCTCAGCAACCGTCGGGCTTGTCCTCCATTTAATCCAGGAGAAGGCAGGATTCATCGGGCAGATCGTAGTCGGGCTTATCGGGGCGGCATGGGGTCTGATCACGTACTTTGTTATTCCGGTGATGATATTTGAGGAAAAAGGCCCTGTACCGGCGATTAAACAGTCCGTGTCGTTGTTCCGCAAGACCTGGGGGGAGACCCTTGTCGGTCAGGTATCAATTGGAATTATCTTCGTACTGCTTGGGATAGTTGGGATAGTGCCCGTTGCCCTTGCCCTGATATTTGGGTCTTTCACTTTGTTCGTTCTCCTGCTTGCGGTTTTCATCATTTACCTTGCGATACTGATGGTGATTGGTTCGAGCCTGCAGGGCGTGTTTAATACGGCACTCTATCTCTATGCAACAACCGGGAATGTTCCGGAAGCCTATTCAAAAGAACTGGTTGAAAATGCATTTGCCCCAAAACCGGTCGGTGGCATGAAAGGAAATATTTAAAATTTAGGTCTCCCCGCAATTGCGGGGCCATTCCCTTTTTTTCAGATAAAATTTCGTTATTGTAATTTTTACTCCCCCCTGCGGTTCCGGCACCGGGTCAGGTTCCACCTGATGAATACATACATGGCAATAATAATGATGCCAATGGAGATTCCCGAGATTACATATGCCCCGGGTTCGATGCCGCAGGTCTGACTTCCATTTGATCGGGTGGCAAGGTCCGCACATCCTGACGGTATTGCAACCAGAAGATACCATACAATGTACGCATTCACGGCAACCACCGCAGTAAGTGCCAGTGATACGGGGGCCAGCCAGCCCGTCCCGGTTGTTTGGACTGAGATCCCACACGAGGCCTCCTTTGTGGGATCACGCGTCCTGTCCTGATCTGTCATCAGACATATATCATCCGGTCAGACGGATAAATATCGCCTTGATCTGTTCAGCGCAGGAATTGGCCCAACCGTGCATCACCCATAACCCAGCATTGTTTAAGGTTCGTCACGGTTCGACATTCATTACATTTATCAACGGAAACAATATCGTAGATTTTATCGGTCCTGATTGTAAATCTCAAAATTACCCGTATTTTATCTATCGAACCTAGATAATCTATTTATATTCCTGCCACACATTTTCACCAGATAATTGGTGAAATTATGTCTGAAACAGAGACTTCAAATGTTATGCTTCCAACGGGTGCAATGCTCCCCTGGTGGCTTGTCCTTATCCAGGGTATCGTTGCCCTGATCCTCGGTTGTTCATTCCTTGCATTCCCGTACCAGACCCTTCTGGTGTTAGTAGTTTTCATCGGTGCATACTGGTTCATAAGCGGGATTTTCGCATTGATCAGTCTGGCGTACGACAAGAGTAACATGGGTTGGAAAATTGTAGTGGGGCTGCTCGGTGTTATCGCAGGGGTCCTCATCATGATGTACCCCTATTACAGCACGATCCTGCTACCGTCCCTGTTAATTATCTTCATCGGTGTTTGGGGCCTGATCATCGGTGTCATTACCCTTGCTCACGGAATTCGTGGAGGGGGATGGGGTGAGATTATCCTCGGTATCCTGGGCCTGATCTTTGGTATCGTGCTGCTTGCAAACCCGCTCATCGGTGCTCTTTTGCTGCCTTACGTGCTCGGTATATTCGGTCTGATCCTCGGTATCGGCGCGATTGTGGCGGCATTCATGTGCCGGGGCAAATAAGCCCGGGCAACCTTTTTTTCTGATAAAACCTGGCTCGTTGTTACGTTGAATTTGAAATATTTTCCTGGATTTAGGATCAAGCGAAAAAAGGTATACCTGGTTTACGATAGAATAGTGTCTTTCGCCCTCTTAACGGAAATGATGGTGTATACTATATCAATGATCGGAGATTTCCATGATGATGCGACAGGCATCATCAACGGCCTTGTAAATTTTTAGACAATTTGTGAAGGGTGATGGGTTGAAATTCCCGCCTGGATAACGCACCTGTTTTCGGTCTTACCTCGTGCCGGGTAACACCAGGGTGCAGTGAATCCAGGCCCATTATGGGCTTAGATCCTAGTGTAACACGGAGTTATCGGGGTTGTTTTAACAAACGGCTTGAAATTCGTTATTATCAAAAACGGGAGAAAACTACGGCGGTACCAACCAAAAATCCGGGCACTGCCGAACCGGGAGGTAGTAACGGGGGGCATAACTGCGATACCCCGCTTATTATTGGAATAACGGGGCTGGAATGAGGGGGGATTTTCAACCTTGCCGGATTGCTTTGAAATAGGCGTTTTGGTCTGAAATGAATGACACGTTTTATGGGTGGGTCGGAATGGAAATATAATCCTGGTGAAAGGATTATGAGTAGCCGGTTCAACAGTTTTTCGACCCTGCTCTCATACATGGAATATCAGCTGGTACAAGGTGTGTGGTAATTAATCCCGAAAAGGGTTCGGGTTAGTCTAACCCGTTTATGTCAACAAATAACTATGAAACACTCAGTTGGTAAGCCAGTCCGGGTTTTCAGACAAAAATGCCTTTTCCTTCTGTTCCAGGTCTTCGGGGCTCAACGAAGCTGACATGCAGATACAGAGGTGCTCGATATAACATCCTGATGAAAAATGACCTTGCCGTTCATTCTTCATGCAGGTACCATAAGTATTCTTATCAAAATCGTGATATACCTGTTCTTTGCCCTCTTTCTGGGCAATTTCCACTGCTTCCCGCCAGGATTCTGCCATATCATTTCCTCGCAGAGCGTATGGATATGCTGGGTAAAAAAACGGTAGGTCTGCCCCGACGTATATCTTCGTCGAAGTGGAATAGAAAATCTCCCCGTTGCAACCATTCCGCGATACGGAATGAGTGGATAGTTGAACCTGGTTACTCATGGGGGCCAGTCGGTGCTAAGCTGGCAGGGACGGAATCTGTTTCGTATAAGAATTCTGAAACTTCCTAAAAATAAAATCTGGGGGTCTAACAGGAATTCAATAATACCTGCATCTGCATCGTCTGCCCTTTTTATTTTTCATTTTCGGTACTCCGCGTGAGATCACCAGGGGCGATACCTGGTTTTAGGACGCGTTGAACTGACATAATATGATTTGAACATCCTAAATACTGCTCTTCTTTTGGGACTGTTATCCTGATCAGACCCATTACCACACCCGGGTTGCAGTATGGACTCCGCGTGCTATTGAGTTCGGCAATGGAATTGTACTGCGTCCAATTCAACCGTTATATTTTTTGATGAGTCCACAAGGACTAAAACATCGCGCAGGGAGTTAATGATCTGAAGGCTGGGGCATTGTCTGTAGGTTGCCGGTTTTTCCGGGCGTCCTAAGTAATAATGACATTTATCCTGGTTGATATATCCAAAACATTACAATCTAAAAATGTCATAATAATAACTGATTCATCTGATATCGTTGAACTGGGGAGCTACGAAGTGAAATTATCATCCCGCAGCTGGTTGGCCCTATCAATCCTCTTCAGCCTGTCAGTGATAATCATTGTATTTGCAACAACGTTTAACCAGGAAACGATTGGTTACATTCTCAATTTCAATTTATTCTTTCTCTTTCTTGCCATCGCATTTCGTCTCATTGCCCTGGTAATCTGGGGAGTAAGGCTCCAGGTAATGTCAGGGTCCCTGGGCTATCGTGTATCCCTTCCCCATTGTGTGAACATGGTCCTTGCCGGGCTGCTCGCTGGTGCGATCACCCCCGGACAGGCAGGTGGAGAACCGGTAAGGGTCCATGAACTCTACCGGTCCGGAGTAAAACTGGGGGACGCCGCTGCAGTTGTTATTATGGAACGAGTCCTTGATGGGGTTATCCTGACTGTCATGGGCATCATCCTCATGACCTTGATGACAAAGTTATTCTGGAGCTCCTTCAGTCCTGGATTGTACTTACTGGTGATTGTTGCCTGGATACTGATGATCAGTTTCATCATCATCCCCATCCTTGCAATCGGGTATCCTGAAATGACTAAGAAAGTACTCATGAAACTGGTAAACTGGCTGATCCCAAAATTCTCCTGGTGGTCTTCGTCACCTGAAACCCTCGTTGCGTTGGCAGACCGGGAGATTGATAACCTTTTCAATAGTATGGCCCGTTTTACCGGGACTGCACGAGTGGGGCTGCTTGGTGGCGCAATCACAACCGGACTTTTCTGGGTGGTGGAATTTCTGGTCGCTTCGTTTATCCTGATGGGCCTTGGTTTTGGCCCAGCAGTTATCGAATCATTTTTCTTTCAAATTCTCATCGCGATTATTAATATGATTCCTCTCACACCTGGATCTTCGGGGATCACCGAACTATCGACCACGTCATTGTATACGTTAATCATCCCCACGGGTATGATAGGTATTTTTGTCATTTTGTGGCGCTTTATCACATTCTATCTTAATATCATTCTCGGTGCCATCGCCGGCCTGGCTATATTTAAGCGTGAGGTAGAGATGCGAAACATCGATGAAGGGGAATTGGAAAAGGTATAACCTGTTACCGGGAACCCTCCGGGAAGATGGGGCCAGACCTGAAAATAGAATCCCACAAAAAAACAGGGTATAAAAGCTAACTATCTTCGTCAGCCACGTGGTAATTTTCCGAAATACAGGTCATTGCCGATAAACCTGCCCGGTATTGCATTTTATGATAGTTTTCCCCCGAAGGACCGGGTGTTACAGTTAAAACCTCCGGGCCCGGGTTTTGATATGCCCGCTGCGTATAGGTGAACTTTTCATGGACCCCTCCCTGCAGGACGATCCGGTACCACTCGTACAGTGTTTTCCAGAACCCAAATTGCTCATATCTCCTGAAATCAAATCCCACTTTTAATTTGCGATTGTATACAACCTTACCCTCTTTCCGCATCCGGACCGCAATTTCAAGATCATCTCCTGCATCCATGATCCGGTACATGCCCGCCCGTTCGAGGACGTCATAACGAAAAACCGTGTTACAGCCGAGTGTATAGTAGTACAGCCGGGTAACTGCACCAAAACCCATGATTGTATTGAACAACAGCACATATCGCCGGTTTTTAGACGTGTCTGCGATTGATGCGACCGGTCCAAACGCAAGGACCACGCGTGGGTCCTTAAATGAATGGAGGATCTGTTCAACCCAGTCCGGGGCAACGATACAGTCGGCATCAGTTGTGGCAACAATATCGTACATCGCCCTGGCAAATCCATCGTTGCGTGCACCCGGGACCCGTTTTGAATCCTGGATAAAAACGAGATCAGCATATTCTGCCGCAATTTCCCGTGTGTTATCGTTTGAATTTCCATCCACGACAATCAGCTCATACGAGCTCCGCGGGATGGTCTGATGAGACAGGGCTTCGAGACACCTCCGTATCGTTGCACCTTCATTGTATGCCGGGATGATAATGGATATCATGATATGTGGGGAGAATCACGGGAAGGACCCGGGGAATTAACAATCCTGAAATTTTATGAACCTTTGCAGTGAAAAGATTTTCTAATTAATCTCACACCTGGCCTCTCCAGTCAGATATGATCTGCCGGGTGATATAGTATCACGGTCTAACCCGGTTTCCATGTGTGCATTTTTTGTCTACAATGGTACGTTCGCGCAAGTTTCCGGGTGAATTATTCCATTACGGCGCCCCCCACCAGGTCATCGATACCGTTTGAGACCCCCCAGGTACAAAGGTACCGGGGATGGTTAATCTCTGCTTTTCAAGGCCTGGGATCCATAACATGAATGTGGGCCGGCAGGTCATCGATGCTTAACGTGACTCTTTTCACCCCATCACGTTCATAGCCGGGTTATACAACATGAACTTTCGGAATATTCCTGGTATTGAATGGAAATATGGGGGTCTGGCGATAAACGGGAGTGGTTCATGATACGGATCTATTGTTGTGGGTGGTCACCCGATTACTGGAGTGCGTAGTGGATCTGGCGATCTATCGTGCGGAGGACGTCATCGCCAGGGTGCGGCTGTATGTACGCCCGGCAATAAACATTCAGATATTGAGCATGAAAACTTCACAGTTTTAATTAGTTTTGCCTGATGCGCACATCACGGAGTTTTATTCATCCGGGAATGATTCAACCCGCCGCACTCTTTTTCGGGCCAGGTGGATGCAATGATGTGACTTTTTTCAGGAGTGTGGAAAGTTCGAAATCACACTATTTATAGGGAATTCTCCTGGTTATTATGTAAAAAGCAGAAGATGCATCGATATTAACTTTTTAAAAGAGTGCGCGGACCGGGACTCGAACCCGGGTTTAGGCGTTGGCAACGCCTAGTGATAACCACTACACTATCCGCACATTCTGGCCGACTCGTGCTCTACTAAATGCGTATGCAAATCTTATAAGCGTATCGAATTGGGGTTTTCGTGATCTCCGGATTATCTAAAAGGAAACCCCGGGTCAGACGCTGAGCCCCTTCACCTTGTAAAAGCCTGCCCCCCTGTTGCATATTGGTAATAACAATTAATTCATGGCGGTTTCCGGGTGGTGATCGGAATGGACCTTGCAGGATGTGGCGTCACGGTGATGCGGTGCGATGGGAACGAAAAGATGAGTTGGCCAGTCGGGTCTCCGGCACCGCAATTCAACATCTTAAAGTAACGAAATAACCCACATAGTAGTGATGATCCCCCTCATGATCGATTTTTCAGGTAAGCGCGTTGTGATATTCGGAGGGGGTGAAGTAGGTGCACGGAAAGCTGCCTATTTCTGCGAAGAGACGGAAGTGACCGTAATCAGCCGTTCGTTTTCACCGGCATTTAGCGAGTTGACGGTCAGGAGATTGGTGATGAACCTCGCAGGGATCGGGGATTATGAGCTGGATGGCCTGGTAAAGGATGCCTTTCTGGTGATCGCGGCCACACAGGACACGGCCCTGAATGACCGGATCGGGCGGTACTGTGCGATTCGGGGGGTGCTGTTCAATAATGCAGACGGTAAGGCCGGAGATGTGACCCTGCCCTCGCAACTGAAAGGGGAGCATTACTGTGTCGCCATCAGTACATTCGGGGAGAGCCCGGGTGTATCGCGTTTTCTTCGAGAACATATCGGCCAGTCATACCCCCACCTTGATCTGATGATTGAAGTCCAGAATCAGCTCCGCACAACACTGAAACAAAAAATTTCCGACCAGGAACAGAGGAGCCGGGTTCTGCACGAGGTACTTAATGACGAAAGCGTCTGGAAAGCTCTCGAAGGCGGGGCCAGGCCTACATGGGAAATTATTGAAAGGAGGTACCTTAGTTGACAGCAAGGCACGGGAACAAAGAACTTTGTTTTACCCCATTCGCTATTGCCGGGATCAATCACCATACGGCGGATGTCGCCGCTATCGAGGCCTTCCGGTTTTCCGACGAACCCGCTTTCCTCGTCGATGTCAAGGAACATTTCAAGGGAGTCCTGCTCCTCCAGACCTGCAACAGGGTGGAGATTGTTGTGCATGGGGATGCTGAGGCCCTACGGGCATTCCTGCTTGAAAAAGGCCGTAATGAGTTCGCGGTGTATGATGGGAAAGATGCACTCGGACACCTCCTCGAAGTGGCATGCGGCATTGACTCCATGATCGTCGGTGAAGATCAGATCATTGGCCAGTTGAAGAAAGCGCTTGCGGATGCACAGGTGGCTGGCACCTGTAGCAGCGTGCTCGAACTCTGTATTAATAAGGCTGTGCACGTGGGAGTCGAATGCCGGAGACGGACCCATATTAACCGTGGAGCGGTCTCTGTCGGCTCTGCCGCAGTCCAGCTTGCCGAGGAGCAGCTCGGGAGCCTGAAGGGAAAACACATCCTTGTCATCGGGAGTGGGGAAATGGGGCTTCTTGTTGCCCAGGCCCTTGCCGCGAAAGACCTCACTGCTATCTATGTCGCCAACCGTACGTTCGAGCGGGCCGTGATCCTCGCGAAGAAGATCGGTGGACGGGCCGTGAAATTTGACGAAATGAACCGGTACCTCACCCTTTCGGATGTTGTTATCTCCTGTACTTCGGCACCGCACCCGGTAATAAAGAAAAGCGACCTGCACGAGGTGATGAAAGGCCGTTGCTGGCCACTTGACGGGCACCCGAGGCCCCTGATCCTGGTCGATATCGCACAGCCTAGGGATGTGGAGGAAGCAGCCGGTACCCTTGACGGGGTCCACCTTTTTACCATCGATCACCTCCGGCAGGTGAATGAATGCACAATGAACAACCGCCATGGTGAGGCAGAAAAGGCAAGGGATTTTCTCCAGGAGGAACTCGGGCAGTTCGTGTACCTCCTCAACCGGAAAGCGGCTGATGACACCCTTGCCTCCCTCCATACCTGGGCCGAGGCAATACGGGTCCGGGAACGAGACCGGGCGTTGGGCAGGTTCCCGGTAAAGGATGACAAAACAGTGGCAATCGTGGAAGACCTTTCCCGTGTGCTTGTTACAAAAATCTTAAACGATGCAACGTTTTCCATCAGGGCATGCGCAGAATCAGGTGACCTGCCTGCAGCCGAG
>JBAXMF010000027.1:0-13400 GCA_037134435.1 Methanomicrobiales archaeon
AACAAAAAGAATAATTGTTGGGTTTTATTTTTCGAAACTATTTTGGGACCGTCTTCCATGTTGGGATAGTTTACGGGTGTAAACCTGGCATTCGAAAGATGGAGACCTGAACCCTGGAAAAAACTAAAAAATACATCCATTATCTGGCAAACGAAAAAGATTTGTCCGGGCCAGGTTTCCCTTCAGAACATACGGTGCAGAGATGGGCTATTTCGGAACAACCGGAAACCTGGAATTTTTTCAGGGGTTTACGTTTTCAATAGTTCTTTCTTAATCGCCATTTTTTTGATTTTTTCATTAATATTGGGGCTGTTCTTCATACGGTGCCAGTCCTCGTCACTCATCCCCATAAAAAAACCGCATGGGCATTTAATCCAGGCTTCATATTGATCGGGGAACTCTGCATGAAGGGTTGATTTTCCGCACTGGGGGCAGGTAAGTTTCATGAGGTTCATCGAAGTAGTGACATCGCTGTCCATGTTATGGGGGTCGGCCTTTGAATTACCAGGACCTTGCTTGCTGGTGCTGGATTTTGCATTCGTCGAAACATTCTGTGTCTTCACTCCTGCATCTTTGGACATGGCATCCGCGGCGGCCTTTGCATCAGTATATGCGGCTTTGCTGTCCTTTGGTTTTAGATTGTCAGTCATTTTTGTTTCCAACTCCTGTCCATGATGTGATTTTCTAAAGGATATATCTTTGACCGATCAAAAATTCATACCACGACTCGGGGATATCTTCCATTGACCTGTGAAGTATATTCATTTTCCCGTGGTTGTTCGCAAAACCTTTCAACCGCAACATCTGAGTTAATCCTTTTGTCATGAACAATCACATGATTCAGATCGGTGACCCGGGAGTCCCGGGCAACATGAAAATTTCCGGGGCTTGTTCATGGAACCTTCTCCGGGAATAGACCCTTTCCAGGCGTATGCAGTTTCCATGAGCCTTTACTACACCATATGAAGGTAAAAAACCCGATACACCATCTGATGTAAAAGACCACCCCCGCCCCCGTCCCGTGCCCATGACATCACTACCATTTCGTTCAGGTCCCCCTCAGCACGGAGGCCAGCCGGTCGAGATGTGAGCTGTGCACGAGGGCCAGGACGGTATCGTCCGGTTGCAGGATCGTTTCCCCCCCGGGGACGATTATCTCACCTCCGCGGATGATGGCAGTCAGTACACAATCGTGGGGAAGATCAAGGTCCTGGACCTGTTTTCCCGCAGCCAGGGCCCCGGGATGTACCTGGTGCTCGACAATGGTGTATTGCCCCCTCCGTAACTTGAGCAGGGTCATCATATCCCCAAGCGACATCTCTTTGGCAATCAGGTGGGCCATCAGGTCAGCCTGGTTCAGGGCCACATCAACGCCCATTTCCGGGGTAAACAGCCAGATATTTTTCGGGGTATTGACCCGGGCGATAGTCCTCGGGACGTGAAACTCAAAACGGGCAAGACTGGTGATCACCAGGTTCGTCTCGTCTGCCCTGCTCACTGCTGCAACGACATCTGCTTTCCGCACTCCTGCCGCTTCCAGCACGGATGGATCGGTCCCCTCACCCATGATGAGTACCTCTGCGGGGAGCTCCCTGCTGAGCCGGTCAAACTCCTCATGGTCCCCTTCAATCACCCTTACCGTGTTCCCGTCGGCAAGGAGAAGAGACGCAAGATAGGTCCCTACTTTGCCGCCGCCCACTACAAGAACGTACTTCATACCTCTGCCTCCATTATGGTACTCCAAGCAAGGCTTTCAAGCGGTCCATGGAGTTTGATTCAACTGCCATATGGATGATGTCTGCCTCCTGGAACACCGCTCCGGACACCGGGATTTCGGTCTTGTTGCCCCGGGTGATGGCTACCACCAGGACCTCTCCCGGGACCGTCAGCTCATGTACGGTCCGGCCGACGAGGCCGGGCGGTACTTCGATCTCAATGAGGCTCACCCCGCCATTCCCGACCCGTTTGATGGGATAAAGCGGGGAGAAACTGAGTAGTTCCCGAAACCGCTCTGTGCCCAGCATCACCGGGGTGACCGTCATCAGGCCAAGCCTCTGGTATATCTCGGCCTTGAGCGGGTCATGTACGCGGGCAACAACCCGGGGGACCATAAAGACCTGGCGTGCGAGCCGGGCTGCGACGATGTTGATATCATCGCTGGCAGTTACCGCCGCCATTCCATCAGCATGTTCGATCCCTCCCTCCACCAGGACATCGCGGTCAATACCACTTCCGGGGATAACCCGTCCTTTGAATGAAGGCCCCAACCGTTCAAACGCGGCCGGGTCTTTATCCACCACCGTCAGGTCAGACCCGTCCAGGCTCAGAATTTTTGCCAGTTCAGCACCCTGCCTGCCACATCCAATAATCATGATTTTCATACGGAACTACCTCCTAACGACAAGATTGTTCTCTTCTGCACCCTCTGGCGCAGAAGCGCTTTTCGGGATTCATCGGCCAACAGTAACAATGGGGTCCATGCAAACAGGAAGACCCAGTAGATAAGCGGGAATGATGCCGTCCCGAAGAACTGCTGGAAAAACGGCAGGTAGATGATCAGCGAAACGATCAGGAGTTCTGACACAATACCTATCCAGATCATCCTGTTCCCGAACCAGCTCAACCGGAACGATGAGGTACGCTCGGTGCGCTGGGCAAAAAGGTTCCCGATCTGGGTGGTGACCACAACACCCAGTGCCATTGCCGTTGCCGCCTGGTACAGGACCCCGGTTGACGGAAGGCCAAGCCACTGGCCCCAGTAGCCATTGGTCCAGTACATAAAATAGAACGCTGCCATTGCTGCAACACTCTGGAGCAACCCAAGAAAGAGGTAGGCACGGATGATCAGGGACTGGTTGATCACATGTTCCTTCATGTTGCGGGGTGGCAAGTCCATCAGTCCCTTTTCAGGCGGTTCATTGCCAAGGGCCAGTGCTGGTACCATGTCGGTACCAAGATCGATGGAGAGTATCTGCATTACATTCAGGGCGAGTGGAATTTGCCCGCGGCTGAGGGCCCAGAGGATAAACGGTACGGCTTCCGGCGTGTTACTGGTGAAAATGTAACTGATAAATTTCCTGATATTGGCATAGACCCCCCTCCCCTCCTCGATGGCATTGACAATAGATGCAAAATTGTCATCGGCGAGTATCATGACTGCCGCTTCCTTGGCCACATCTGTACCGGCAATGCCCATGGCGACACCGATATCGGCTTTCTTAAGGGCCGGTGCATCATTCACCCCGTCCCCGGTGACCGCAACGATTTGGCCCATCTCCTGCAAAGCCGTTACTACCCTGAGCTTGTGTGCAGGTGCAGACCGTGCAAAAATGACTTCATCGTGTAGCACCGCTTTCAGCCCCTCGTTATCAAGGGCATCGAGGTCGCTTCCGCTGACAATACGTGGTCTTTGCTGCGTGATAATCCCGATACGCCTCGCGATACTCTCTGCAGTCAGTCCATAATCCCCGGTAATCATCACGATGCGGATGCCGGCACGGTGGCATTTTTCGACGGCGAGGGTCACTTCATTGCGTGGGGGGTCCATCATGGCGACCAGTCCCAGGAAGCAGAGGTCGTGTTCGATGAACTCCGGCCGGTAATCAAGGGTAGAGCCGGGGAGGTCACGCTGGGCAACAGCAAGAACACGGAGTCCATCCCTGGCATATTCATCGTTCATTGCCATCACCCTGGCCTTGTCCTCCTCTGCCATCGGATGGCATGCATCGTTGTTCCTGATGTGCGAACAGAGACTAAGGACTTCTTTTGGTGATCCCTTCACGTACGCGACTTGGGAAGAGTGCAGCTGGTGGACGGTGCTCATCCGTTTACGGGCCGAATCAAAGGGGATCTCCCGGAGACGTGGCGTAATCCGCGCCTCAGCGGCCGGGTCCACTCCTGCCTTCTGCGCCACCACTTTCATCGCCGCTTCGGTCGGGTCACCCAGGATTGTCCAGTGGGTGGAACCGGGACCTGGCGGGACCACCCGGGCATTGTTGCAGAGGCTTCCCGCAACGAGTAATTGACGAAGGTCGCTGTTCAGTGGTACCGGTTGCCCGTCTTCCAGGACCTGGCCTTCAGGGGTATACCCTGTCCCGGTAACCGTCAGCCGGTAACCTGAAAGCCAGAGGTCCCGGACCGTCATCTCGTTCTGGGTGACGGTCCCGGTCTTGTCTGTGCAGATCACGGTCGTGCATCCCAGGGTCTCGACCGCCGAAAGCCGCTTGATCAGGGCGTTCCGGCTGGCCATCCGCTGGGTCCCCATTGCAAGGGAGAGGGTCACAAGGGGGAGCATTCCCTCCGGGACAAAGGCAACCACCATCCCGAGGGCAAAAATGAAGCTCTCGGCAAGGTTCACGCCGACCAGCAGTGCAGAGAGCAGGAAAAAGATCACACCGACACTACAGGCAATAATGGTCACGATCTTTGTCGCAGATGCCATCTCTTTCTGGAGGGGACTGAGCTCATCCTTTACCGACTGGGTCAGGTGGGCAATCTTTCCAAACTCTGTTCCCATCGCGGTGGCAACAACCGTTGCCTTGCCGGTGCCGGTCACGACATTTGTTCCGGCATAGACCATGTTGGGGAGTTCGGCAAAGGGGAGGTCTGTCTGAAGGACGGGGTCACTGGTCTTTTTGAGTGCACGTGATTCTCCGGTAAGGGTCGACTGGTCGATCCGAAGGTCAGCTGCCGCTACCAGGCGTCCGTCAGCGGAGATGCGATCTCCTTCGCTGAACAGCATCAGGTCTCCCGGTACCAGGTCTTCGGACAGGATTTTCTGTTCTTCGTCATCACGGAGCACGCGGGCATACGAGGGTAGAAGCTTTTTTAGGGCGTCTGTTGCTTTTTCAGCCCTGTATTCCTGCCAGAATGAAAAAAGGCCATTGATGATGTTGACCATCCAGATGGCGATACCCAGTTGCGGCATCTGGGCAATGAAACCAACTGCACCGCCGATCCACAACATGATCGCCATCAGGTGGGTAAAATTGGACAAAAATTTAATAATCAGGGGTTTCCCCTTCACTTCCCGGATGACATTTTTGCCTGTACGCAGGAGACGCTCTCCGGCTTCTGACTGGGCCAGTCCGCCGGGACCAGTTGTATAACGCTGGTATACTTCCGGAACCGTGAGTGCAGGAACAGGTTTTAGTGGTATCTCAAGGTCCTTCTCCGGTCCGGTGCTCATAGGTGGTCATCTGTCTGTTCCAGGATATCCCCGGGTACCTCAAACGTAATCTGATTGTTCTCGGTACCTCTGACTGTCGTTTCAAAGTTAAATACTTTCACACACCACATCCTTCCGCCAGTGCAGTTGATCCCCGGGTGGGGGCACCGGCCCTTAGGGATATCGTCCGGGAGTTTCCAGCATAATAAAATAAGATGGGCCCCTAAAATACCTGATACTGATACCAAATGGCAGTCCACGTATTTACCGGCGGATTAATACCCGATGTCCTGTTGATTGTCACCAGTGTCATTTTCATTTCTGGCATCTGGCTTCTCGTTGCCCGGTGGGGTCATGGGAGTCCGGGCCGGTTTTTTTCCACATGGGCCAACGAATCGTTCCGGGACGGGGGCGTAGCATTTCTCCGGGTTCTGATCCTTGAGGTTCTGCTCTTCCACCGGATCTGGAACAGGAGCAAACGCCGGTGGGCCATTCATATGGCCATGTTCTGGGGCTTCATCATCATGGGTGCATTCACCATTCTTTCCATCATTGGGCTGGTCCTAGGATATGTTGACCCCACCGGCCCAGGTGGTGCATTCTCCCAATACCTTGCGGGTCTTCACCTCCCCTACGACCTGCTCGGATATCTTATCCTGGTGGGTTCCGGTATTGCGCTTGGAAGAAGGCTCCTTATTAAAAAAGTCCGGGAGCGTACTGGTTTTACAGACCTTTTCCTGGTGGGGAGCGTTTTCTTCATTGCGCTTACCGGGATGGTCGCGGAGTGGCTCAGCGGGTACGCAACCGTGATAGGCCCGGTCATAACAAACTGGGACTTAGCCCTTGAATTTATGTCCTGGCATATATATGTGGTATTCCTCTTGTTCGTGATGGTGCTGCCCTGGACAAAGTTCCGGCATATCATCACCGTCCCGCTCACCCTGCTCGCGAGAAGAGGGGGGGATTAGGCTGAAGGAAGATACGTTCTCTAAAATCCAGTCACGTTGGTTTTCACCAATCCAGATGCTGGAACTGGACGCCTGCACCCGGTGCCAGGAATGTGTCGCTGCGTGCCCGGTCGTCAGGGCGGGTATCCCTGATGGGGCCATGGAACGTATTGATGCCTGGAGGGGGGCAGGGTCCCGTTCTACTGGCCTGGTTCCCCGATTTCCCAGGATTATCTCGCCGGGTCCGGGTCTCCCACCCCTCTTCGAAAGCCTTGTCCGGTGTACTACCTGTGGTATTTGTTCAGTTGTCTGCGAATCCGGGATCTCCACCACCTCCCTCTGGGAATCGATGAGGGGTGCGTGCAGGGAACTGGGGTTCCGGGACGCGGCCATTGAAAGGACTGCAGATGTAATTGATCAGATGAAAAATCCTTACGCGATGTCATCTGATACCCGGACTGCATGGATCCCGGCGGATACGAAGGTAGCTGATTCGGCTCCTGTAGGTTTTTTCGCCGGTTGTACCGTTGCGTTCCGGCAACCTGAACTGGGGCGGGCAGCTCTTCGTATCCTGGCACAATCGAAAACCGCGTTCTGCATGCTTGGGAAGAGCGAATCGTGCTGTGGATCGTTTCTGTTCCGTACCGGGTCCCTGGGGGAATACCCAAGTACCATCCTTGCGATGATAGAGGATTTCCGGGAACGAGGGGTGAAAACCGTTCTCTTCCCCTGTGCGGGCTGCTTAAAAACAGCGACTCTCGACTGGCCACGGGTTTATGGGCGACCCTTGCCCTTTAAAACGATGCCGTTCTCCGTCTTTATGCGGGATCTTATCAGGGAAAATAAGATACGGTTCAGTTTCCACCAGTCCCGGCGGGTGATCTATCATGATCCCTGCCATGGAGGCCGGCACCTGGTGCACCACCTGGGAAAGGACTGGGTGTTTGAGGCACCCCGCAATATCATCTCTGCGATCCCCGGTTTCGAACTGGTCGAATTTCCTGAGAACCGGGAGTTCGCGGTCTGCTGCGGAGCAGGCGGAGGGGTGAAAACAGGAGATCCTGGTCTTGCCCAGACCATTGCACACGAAAAAATCGATTCCCTGTCCCGGATACGTGCTGATCTCCTGGCTTCGACCTGCCCGTTCTGCAGGAGAAACCTGGATGATGCCCGAATTACTGCGGGATCAACAATCGAGGTACTGGATGTCATAGAACTGGTCGACCGGATGATGGACCGGGACGTTCACACCTGACTGTCTCAACAGGAGATGATTGGCGCAGCCCGGGAAAGGATCTTTCAGGATAAAATCTGAAATGCCCTTATTTTTTTCATCAGATGCCCATCCACACTTCATTGACGAACCGCCTTCCGGACTGCTGCTACCAGTTTCTCAATTTCATCGAACCTTGGGTCTGCCATCCCGTTCTTTTCAATCCCTTCTTCTGTCGCGATGATGTGGATGTGGGGGGTGATGGACAGGCTTTTCAGTTTTTTTGCGGCACAATGGTCCTTGCACCCGTCAAGGACCAGCACCTTTCCATCGTTGATCACATTCTCCATAATATCGTGCGTGGACTGTTTCCCATGCAGGTGTCCTTCGAATAAATCCGGTTCCCGTTGAATGAGGACTGCTGCTACCTGTGCAGTAAGCTTCCCGGTATTGGAGATCCCCGAACAGGTGATAAGGAACAATACGTCGTCATCAGGAATATGTCTCACCCGGTTCTGTGGTTAACGTATCAGCCATCCCCTGGTTTACGCGTCCTACTATTGTGATGTTCAAATAGTTTATGAGGCTTGTTTTCTATCTCTGATCTTCCCGCAATATGATTGAAATCGGGCTTCAATCAAAAGAGGTGGGTCAAACCTAAGTAGGACGAAGAGGACGCGCTGCCACCTGGTAGATGGTCGCAGTTATTGGTGAGAGTTGTGCTTGGACACCAGGTAACAGTCAGACCTCAATATAAACCCTGGAAAAGCTCAATATTGATTGTAATCCTCCTGATAAATTTCAGGGGCCTCCAGGCAAAGTGCGCAAATATCCGGTGGTCTTGCATCATCAGGGTGAAATCTGTGGTCTCAATCACCACAGCCGTCCCGGTGGCCTACATCGCAAAATTCGGGAAGAGATTTTTTAGCCAAAGTAACTTTTTTGGGATTCTCCTTAAGCCAGGAGATTGTCGCACGAATGGGGTTCATTTTGCAATAAGGTGAATATTGGTAATGTTTCACGCAAAAAAGCGAGGGGCCGGGTTCCTTTTTGGCATCTCAAAACTCGAAATTCTCCATCTGGAGGACGATTATGGTTCATGTGGCGGCCTCGCAAAGTGTTGAAAATTGTTTTTCCTGCAATCAAAGATCTATTGAAAAAGGTTGGACCAATCTCTTTTCCCTTTTCCACCATTCGTATATCTGCCAATTTTTATACGTAATGAAGTGCTGCAATCGTCACAGAGGTGAAAGAATGGGATAAGTAAAACCACTAAAAAAGTAACCTCGTTGAACTTGTATACCCGAAATACTGTCGGTTGGCTAGCATTAAATTGGGTGCAGGTACAGAGATCTAACCCCAGGCCAGGTCACGTGTATCTACCACAATTTCCTGGCATGACATGTTAGGTAATACAATGAAGTTCAATACACCGAAACGAGGTTTTTTCCTTGTACTGATAGCACTCTGTCTCATGATAGTCGGAGTACCAGCATTTGCTGATAGGACAAAAGGGATCAATTCAAGCCCGGATACAGGATTACCTGATATTTATTACGATTTAATCGCAGGTTCACCCTTACCTGTGACCCAGCCTGAAGCAGTTAATGGTCCAGGTCTTATTCCTTACCTGACACCAGCTAAGATTCCAAGTTTTTCCAGCCCTACTGACGAATTCACACCGATTCATTTATCAGATACAAAGCCGGTCTCGCAATGGTATAACTCGCTGCTGGAGCGTTACAGGGCAAATCCCCGTCCAATAATTTGGACCAACAATGCCCCGATCCGTTGTACAATGGGATAGCAGGCGCTCGATCAATGTTAGTAGTTGTATCACGGTCATCCTTTTTTTCCATTTACAACCGGATATATCAGCACTTTCCAGGGCGCAAGGGTGGACAGTAATGATTGGGATCCCGGGTTTCCTTTGGGGGGATGTAACCATTGTAACCCTGCTCATTCGTCCCTGTAGAGTTGGAGCACTTCTTTCTCTTCATTATCCCATGCATCGACCTGTCCGAATGTTGCATCAATCCATTTCGTGATATCGTTCCTCACCGTGCGGAAGCCGTCGAGCACTTTTTCGTCGGACCCGGAAAAGCTCTTCGGGTTGGGAAAACTCATATGCATCGTCTTCTTTGCGCCTGGGAAAAAAGGGCAAGCCGCTTTTGCATTATCGCATACCGTGACCACGATGTTCATTTTTTTACCATCGAACTCGTCGAGACTTTTCGAACGTTGCTGCGAGATATCGATCCCGATCTCCAACATGGTCCGGATTGCATATGGGCTTACGGTGGAGACCTCGGTCCCGGCACTGAATGCATCGTATTGGTCTCCATATCTGGCACGGAGATACCCTTCAGCCATCTGGGAACGGGCCGCGTTATGCGTGCAGATGAACAGGACATTCGGTTTCATATGTGCATTTCTCCAATTACTTTGAAATACCATTGAGGTAACATCGATCAAGCCATCCTGGTTTTCTTCTCTTCCGCAGCCTTCGCAGCACTACGTGCTTTCAGTTTCTCAATCATATCGAGGGCACGTTGTTTCGCGGCACGTTCCTTGTCATCCTGTGGTTCTGACCACGGCTGCACGACTTTCCAGGTGATCGTACCACTCAGTGGTGGTTCCGGCCACGCCCCGGGATCGCAGAGGGCCTGGCCTTTGAAATCAACCAGCTCCTCCTGGTAACAGGACCACACAGCTTTCCTGATTACCTGTTCTGTCTGGAACTGGCAATCGACTAGAGTCAGCTGGTCACGGAACCGCTGGATGAATTCCATCGGGACATTATACAGGACCGCCGTGAGCCCGGTCGTCCCGATGATGCGTTTCTTTTCATCGACCCCGTTCTTCAACAACGCCTTGATCGCATCGCCGGTTTTGTGCCCTTCGGACTCCGGGCCGCCGAGGATGAGGAACCTGATGTTCGGGTTCGCAACGATATTGCAGATGACTTTCTCGATGCCGATATTTGCAGTCTGCAACGTCCCCGAAAGTGCAGCGCCGCTCTCCACCCCGGTCCGTACGAGGTGTTCAATCTCGGGCGGTATCTCTTCGGCATCGGTAGTCAGGATGATAATAACCGCTACCGGGGAGTAATCGTTCCCTCTCAGGTAACGCCCCTCTTCGGATGGGTAGGCTTCATGAGGTGATACTTTGAGCATGACTCTTCACACCGTTCCTGCCTGTTTTTTCCGGAACGCTTCTAATATCTGGTCCATCTCATCGCGGAATTGTTCAAGCCCTGCAGCATCCACGGCTTCGTTTGGAATACTATGGAGTAGTTGCCGGACATGAAGGGCCCCTGATACTTCCTTGTCACAGGTCTTGCCGAACCGGGGGGCAACGCAGTGATGACAGATCCGGAGACCAAAATGCCTGAGCGTTTCAGTGCAGAGTGTCATACCCACACATTCAGCAGCGGCACCCCGTGTCGAACCACATGGGGCTTCCCTTACAATCTCAATCCCGGAAATCGTTCCGTTTTCCACGGTGGTCACAAAACCGGGAAGGCCGAACTTCTCTGCATACAGGTCAATCTCCCTGCACCCGGTTGTTGGTTCAAGTGAGCACATAGTAGGGGCCGAGGCAACGTTGGGGTTGATCTCCTTCGCCTGGCGGACAAGGCCCGGCCCGGGGGTGATACCAAGCACCACGGGTATTCCCTGTTCGACAATCGCCAGAATGACATCCGGGTGCCGGGCATACGAGATGCTGAGGTCGCATGGTGGCAGGTCAATCTCGATATCCTCCATCATGGGCGATCCAGAGTAAGGGACCGTGACCCACCGGCAGGGGAACTGCCTGCCGATATTTTCAACTGCCCGTTTCCCGAATAACCCGTCGCTGACGATGTTTATCTGCATATTCTCTCCTTTACCGTTTTTGGTCATCAT
Source organism: Methanomicrobiales archaeon (assembly GCA_037134435.1). Lineage (GTDB taxonomy): Archaea > Halobacteriota > Methanomicrobia > Methanomicrobiales > Methanospirillaceae > CAIKOD01. The sequence goes on from JBAXMF010000027.1 coordinate 11,236, forward strand.
GGCACCGGACTGCAGCTATCGCCATTCTCTCCGCTATACCATTTCTTTTTGAGCCAGAGTGAAACATTCACGAGCGAGATCAGCACCGGTACTTCTACAAGCGGGCCGATGACGGTTGCAAATGCCACCGGCGATGCGATCCCGAAGACCGCCACTGCGACCGCTATTGCGAGCTCGAAATTGTTGGATGCAGCAGTAAAAGAGAGCGAAGCGGACTTCGCGTAATCTACTCCGATACGATGGGACATCCAGAAGCTCACGAAGAACATTATCACGAAGTAGAAAAGCAGAGGGATAGCTACCCGTACTACATCGAACGGCACATTGACAATATATTCTCCCTGCATTGAGAACATCACGATGATCGTAAAGAGCAGGGCGATGAGCGTGATGGGCGAGATCCTCGGGATGAAGACCTCTTCGTACCATTGCTTTGATTTCAGATGGATCAGGGTGTAACGTGTCACGATTCCGGCGATGAACGGGATGCCGAGATAGATGAAGACGCTTTTGGCTATCTCCGTCATGGTGATAGAAACCGCCGAACCAGTCCCGATGCCGAGCAATGGTGGCAGGTATGTGATGAAGAACCACGCGTAAACGGCGTAGAAAAAGACCTGGAATACTGAGTTCAGGCCAACGATTGCAGCACAGTATTCACAATCCCCCTCTGCGAGGTCATTCCAGACAATAACCATCGCGATGCACCGGGCAATTCCTACGAGGATAAGACCGTACATAAACATCGGCTGGTCCCGTAAGAAAATAACAGCAAGGGCAAACATCAGTACCGGGCCGACTATCCAGTTCTGGACAAGCGAAAGCCCGAGCACCTTCGTGTTCTGGCACACTTTCCCTAGTTCCTCATACCGCACCTTCGCGAGTGGTGGGTACATCATGAGGATCAGCCCGATTGCAATCGGGATCGATGTCGTACCTACGGAAAGTCCCGTGATTAGCACAGGAACAGCGGGTAAGAAATAACCGATCCCGATACCAACCGCCATCGCCAGGAAGATCCAGAGCGTGAGGTACCGGTCAAGGAATGAGAGTCGTTTTCCTGTTGCAATGTTTGCCATGCCTGATCACCTTTAAGATGAATTTTCAGCACTTACCGCCACAACTGTCCCCACAGCCGCAGCCGCCTTGCCCGGGTTTCTTACCGTTTTTCCCCGGGTTTTCCGTTCTTCCGGAACCGTCCCAGGCCGCCGAAACCACGGTTTCTATATCTTTATCTGTGTAGTCCCTGGACCCGGCCTTCACAATACCCAGTTCAGTTACGATGATATGCTGTCCGGGGATTATTCCTTGTTCTGCGGCAATCTTTTTCGCACACAGCATCGGGCAGCCATCGAGGATGACCACTTCGTCTGCCTTCTTTGCGTTTGCAAGTACTCCTTCAGCACCGATTGCGAGTAGAGCTACACAGGCAATATTCCCATATCCTTCCTCTGTTAACTGGATTGCCGCAAGGTTCGTAAGTTGTCCGGTATTTGCCTGCCCCGCACAGGGAAAGATAATCCGTGTCGGCCCTGCGGGTTCCGTGGTACTGCTGCATGTGCAGGTGGGCGGTTGTGCCATTTCACGCACCCCTGGCCAGGAACTTCTTGATCTCCGGCACATCAGCAACCCTGCCAGAGATTTTCAGGTCTCCGTCTACAATAATCGCCGGCAGCATCATCACGCCGCGTTCCAGGATCTGGGCCATATCATCAACTTTTACGATCTCTGCAGTAATGCCGAGCTGTTTGACCGCTGCTTCAACATTGCTCATCTGCCGTTTGGAGTTTGCGCAACCGGTCCCGAGTACTTCAATGGTTACCATGATTCTCAACCTTGTTATGTTCAGTTTTTAGTGTTCGCCAACTTTCCCCGGAATACTAAAATTTTGAATAAAGGGTACTGCCGGATATTGACAAACGGAAGATTTCTTCTGATCCATTGTTTCTAAATTATTTGAAACATCAGAGGTACTACCAGATAAAGATATGCATTTCATATTAAATTGAATCTAACAAAAAAGTTGGATAATGAAATAAATTAACCAGTCAATATCATCTTCCAAATTCGAAAGTCTGGTAAACTATCAGTTGAATCAATCTTTCTTCCTGGCGGCATGATATTCCTGCATGATTGCCTCAGTATATGCTTCCTGAACGCCCGGT
>JBAXMF010000028.1:0-13356 GCA_037134435.1 Methanomicrobiales archaeon
AATATCGCCTTGGGGGGTTAGGGACCCCCTGACATCTACGATCTGTCAGAATGGTCTACATGGTGGAGGGGTCACGCTGACCCCTCTAGCGTGCCAAGTGCAGCAATAAAGCCGGTGCTTTGTTGTGGAACGCAGCGGTTACCAGATGGTGCCCGCGGCACTATCGATAGAGCGTTGATAGTGTGGCTGGAGTCGCAGTCAACAGATCAACTGAGGGACCAGCGGGGTGATTCGAAGGGCGCCGTTCACGCTGCTATCACCCGGCGCCCGGAGAATGCCCCCGCGATTGAGTAGACCATTACAACAGCGAATATCGGAATATAATCAACGATTACCAGCCTATAAAAAATCAGTCATGTGTTCACACGATAAGGCAGGGCCCCATGAAGTTTCATCCAGAATTATGCGTATACCAGGTAGTAACCTACCAGGTCCTCGGGGATGCCTGTCAGGATTGTGAGACAGGCGCAGTGCCCGCAGGCTTCCGCTGCGCCGACCTGTTATTACAAGGCGACATAGTTACGGTACATGCCCGGGTTTGCCCGACCGGCTGGGTGCCCGCGGCACCCAAAGAGGTTTTGACGTAAAATAAAACTGATGGCCTTCAATTTCGCGTTTATTCCCACAGAATTCTCAGACAGCGGGCCCTGCGTTAATAAAATTAAAACGAAAATCCGGCCCTGGAATATCTAAAACAGCAAATTAAAAAGAGTGGTCAAACTTCCTACCTTAATGCGAGGGATGGGATTTGAACCCAAGGACTCCTAAGAGAATAGGCCCTCAACCTATCGCCGTTGACCAAGCTTGGCTACCCTCGCACTTATTTATTACAATTAGTTACTACACCTAATTAGATGACTGTATCTTCCGCCATGTTGCTTGACGACACCCTCAACCTAGCGCCGTTGACCAAGCTTGGCTACCCTCGCAATTAATTTATTTATATCAGTTTATTGTGTATAACCGTTGGCATACGATCGGAATACACCATCACCTGGCGCCATAGTCCGAGCTTGTTTTCCCTCGCTCTCGCGCCATAACAATGAGGATGTCTACCTAAAATAAGGTATCCATCCGTTTACCATGTATCCCTTAAATCCATGAGGAAAAACATAGTATGCCGGGAGAAAAACGTCCCCTAAAATTTGAAACAGACGGCATCGACGTATTTTTATATCCACCAATAGCAGATCTTCATCAATGTGGTCTGATATTATTCACGAGTTTGCCGATTCCCCGTCTCAGTGTAAAGTGGTGCGTTTTCTGCTCGAGAACGGTTTTGGCGTCAACAAAGACGGCAGAGTTGCCTGTAACGGGATCGAAGTCCCTGCCACGCAGATTGCAAAGGCAATAGGGTCTGATCGACGCGTCGTCGACGCCACGGCCCAGCGGATCCTGACGAACCCCTCGCTACGTGAGATCTTCACCAGGATGAGAGCGACTCCGGACCTGTCAAATGTCGCCGAATCTCTCGGGCTTACGGTAATCACGGTCCTTCCTAAAAATGCATCAGAACGGGGGATTGTTGGTGCTGCAGTCAGGGTACTCAGCGGTCATAACCTCTCGATCCGCCAGATATTTGTCACAGACGCACAGTTTTCTGAGGAGCCAAAACTTGTGATTATCGTGGATGAATTACTTCCCCATGGTGTCATCGAGGAGATACGGTCTCTTCCCCAGGTAAAAAAGGTAATTATCTGATACGTTTCCAAAAAAAAACGAAATTTTTTATAAATCAGGTCAGGCTGTGGGAGAACTCGTTCACCTTTGCCGATGCATCCGGCTTCAGGGGATTACCATGTCCCGGGAGCATCAGGTCATAATCGAGACGGGATAATGTAATGATCGAACTTTTAACCAGTTTCATATCATCTGAACATTCTTCCCGCGGGCCATGGATTCGGCCTTCGTCAAAAATGAGCGTATCGCCCGTGAATAAGATCCTCCGGTTCGGGTCATACAAGGCAATACTACCCCCGGTATGACCGGGGCTGTGGACACAGGTGAGTCCTGCGATTTTATCCCCGTCCTGCAATAAGGTGTCCGGTGTCATATGCTGTATTGGTGTGCACCCGGAGGGGAGCTCTTTTTTTCCGGATACATAATCCGCATCAGCGGTATGAATAGCAACAATTGCACCCGTCAGATTTTTTAATTCATACACGTTTCCTGAATGGCCTGCATGATGATGGGTGAGAATAATCGTCGTTACATCATTTGGAGAACGCTTGAGCGCTACCCGGATGTAATTGATAATTTTTCTGCTGTTACCGGGAAGCCCGGTGTCAATAACCACCATCTTTTTCCCGTTGATAATATAGCTATTCCCAATGATCCCGTCAACCTGATGAACCCCCCTGACTATCTCCACCGTAACACCCACTCAATTTCCCGTCTTGTTAAAAAATTATAAAAGATTTTTGCCTATTGCCAGGCACGGTACACTGCACTAAGTATATTATCCCGCATTCCTTATTATCGGGATCTATTCGTAATGGAACGGGCCCAACAGGTGTGGGAATAAAAAGTCTTTTAAAATGGCAGTTTTTCTTTTAAAAAAAGACTGGTGATTGAATTATCCCAAAAATGGCCCTGGTAATAACGAAACCAGGGCCCCAAGGAATGTTGAGATCACAACGTTGCCCAATGTAATCATCAGCAGTCCCAACACAACAGGAATAACAGCGACCAGCACCGCTTTTTCAAAGGATAACCCGTTGTTGTCCTGGAACCCAAGGATCAGAAGCACAAACGACCAGGCCCACCCGATAATGCAGATAAAGGGGATCCAGCCAAGCAGGAGCCCGGGGGTAGCCGCGTACATCGTCGTTTTGACGGTTTCCGTTACGCCTTTCTTTCCATCCATCAGGATAACAAAGATATGGAGGAGGAGACCTGCAAGGAAAACCCCGAACAGCAGTGCCACAAAAACCATGTACACATAGAAAAATTGGGAAACCAGCACAAAGGTGCCGAATTTTGCCAGCTCGGCGGATACGATTTTCCCGATGAGGGGGACCATCGATACCTGCTGTACATAGCTGTTGAACATGAAGGCCCCAAGTGCAAGGGTAACGATTCCATAGAGAACGGTGAAGATAACCAGGAGCATCGTATAATACTGGTATGCAACACCGAGGGATGTTGCCCCTACCTGTTTAAATGCAGTAACAGGGCACGTAAGGAACCCCATGACATTTTTTATAAATTCTTCAAACATACATCTCACTTCACGGTATGAAAATACATAAGGTTATCTGTGGAACTGATGCGGTTGAAAAGGCATCACGGTAAAATGAGTTATCCAATTTCCAATCAGGGGTCAATTTCCACGATCATGAACCGTCATACATGCAGGCAGGGGATCATTTGTCCCTGCGAAGGAACTACATACATGGGATGTAACGTATTCTTGAGAATTGAAATACCATGGCCGGGCTGAGTGAGGACTATTATAAAGAGATCATCGACTTCCTGCCGGATGCGATGTTTGTTATCGATTCTTTCGGTACTATCATCGCGTGGAACAAGGCAATGGAAGAGATTACCGGTGTTCCCGCATCCCTGATGCTTGGAAAAGGGGATTATGAGTATGCAATCCCGTTCTATGGCGAACGGAAACCTATGCTTGCAAACCTTGTGATGATGGGGAATGAGGAACTAAACGCGAGATACAATACGGTCCAAAAAACAGGGGATACCCTTGTTGTAGATATTTTCATCCCGGGGTTCCGGCCTGGCGGGGCATGGTTCTGGGCAAAGGCCCGCCCTCTCCGTGACAGGCAGGGAACAATAACCGGTGCAATAGAGACCATCAGGGATATCACTGACAGGAAACAGGCAGAACAGGAGACAGAACTTACACGGGCGAGGTTCGGGCAGATTATTAATTTCCTGCCAGATGCGACATTTGTCATCGATGATAAGGGGGTTGTCATCGCGTGGAACAGGGCGATGGAACAGGTAACAGGGGTTGCCGCCACCGATATGATTGGGAAAGGGGACTATAAATATGCCATTCCATTCTATGGTGAGCAAAAACCAATGCTCGCTGACCTGGTATTCATGCCGGATGAAGAGGTGGAACAACGCTATCATTCAATCATTAGGACCGGTGACACACTCCTTGTCGACATCTTCCTCCCATCATTCGGGGACGGGGGTACCTGGTTCTGGGCAAAGGCAAGTGCCATCTACAACAGGAACGGAGAGATCACCTGTGCAGTCGAGACAATCAGGGATATCACTGACAGGAAACGTGCAGAGCATGAACGGGAGCAGGCAACTGCGAAACTTACCCAGATGATCAATTTTCTGCCGGATGCAACGTTTATCCTCGACAACACGGGCATGGTAATCGCCTGGAACCGTGCGATGGAGCAGGTAACAGGAATCCCTGCCCGGGACATGCTTGGGAAAGGGGATTACGAGTACGCCATCCCATTCTATGGAGAGAGAAAACCGATGCTCGCGAACCTGATTTTTATGCGCAGCGAAGAAATTACACAGCGGTACCATTTTGTCGAGCGCATTGGCGACACGTTTGTTGTCGATATTTTCATTCCAACATTCGGCCCGGCGGGGACATATTTCTGGGCAAAGGCAAGCCCGCTCTACAATGAACAGGGAGAGATATCTGGTGCGATAGAAACAATCAGGGATATCACTGACAGGAAAGTGGCTGAACAGGAAATGGACCGGGCACGAATGAGGCTTGCAGAAATCATCAGCTTCCTTCCTGACCCGACATTCGTGATCGACCGGGAAGGGGTTGTCATCGCGTGGAACAGGGCACTTGAGGAACTTACCGGGACTACCGCAGTTCAGATGGTCGGTAAAGGAGATTACGCGTATGCTATCCCGTTTTACGGAGAGAAGAAACCGATGCTCGCGAACCTGATCTTTATGCCCGGTGAAGAGATCGATAAGCGGTATCACAGCGTCCAGAGGATCCATGACACACTCGTCGTCGATATTTTCATCCCGGGGTTCCGGCCTGGCGGGGCATATTTCTGGGCGAAGGCAAGCCCTTTGTACGACCCGGAGGGTAATATCGCCGGTGCAATCGAGACGATCAGGGATATCACTGACCGGATCCAGATAGAGCAGAAACTGGCACGGTCCAGTGCCGAGCTGCAGATTGCTGCAGAGATCCAGCAGAGCTTCCTGCCAGAGACATTACCCGGGATCAAGGGGTTCGATATCGCGGCACGGAGCGTCATGGCAAAAGAAGTAGGCGGGGACTTTTTTGATGTGATCCCATTCGAGGTAATACCGCTGGACATGGGTAAATTTGGCATCCTTATTGCCGATGTTCCAGGGAAGGGAGTTCCTGCCGCACTCTTCATGGCACTCTCGAGGATCGTCGTCAGGGTCAATGCACTCTGGCACCGGGACCCGGCAACAGCGATCAGTTTTGCAAACGATATTATCACGCAGGACTCTAAGGCAGGGATGTTTGTCACCCTGTTTTTCGGGTCCCTTTCAGAAAAAGACAGGACGCTTACCTATGTGAATGCGGGCCATAATCCCCCGTTACTCTACCGGTGCAGTACAAAAACATTTGAAGAACTCATGCCCACCGGTATTTTCCTCGGGGGATTGGAACACCAGGTGTATTCGTCAAGGAGCGTGGAAATCGGGGCAGGAGATATCGTCGTGCTTTATACAGACGGCATTACAGAATCCATCAACGGAGAGGAGGAGATGTTTGGCGAAGACCGGTTGAGATCGATCATCAGGGAACATACCGGGCTTTCAGCCATTGATATTATGGAAAAGATACTTGGAGAGGTCAACTCGTTCGCAGTTGGCCAGCCCCAGTTTGATGATATCACCCTGATGGTGATTAAAGGAGTGGATTGAATAAGACATCGTTAAACGGTGAATTTCTGTTTTTCAACCTCTTTTTTTAGGTTATCCAGTTACTTAGGCGTGTAACCCGAAGAATTTAACATCAATTTGGCTTGTGCGCTGTCAAGGGTCCCCTCTGGCGTAGGGACGTAGTAATTACCCCCCCCTAACGTGGGTACATTGTTATAATCCGGTTCTAACGAGTATCGCGAGATCAGGTATCCCTGGTAATATGGCCAGGTCTCTATCCTGAAACTGGCAGACTCCCCGGGTTTTATATTCAACAGGGCGTCATAGGTTGATCCGAGAAAAGAACCATTCGCATTGTAGGTTGTCGCAACCAGGTATACTTTTACAATTGTTGTAGTTCCGGTATTCCGCGCTGTGCCGGTCACGATATAGGTCCCGCTATTTTTATTTATTTCGCCACTCTGGTTAATGACCGTTATACTAGAAGCAGGTTGTGAATCCTTATGAGGTGTTGAGAGCGCAATCAGGGGGAAGAAAAGGTACAGTACCATTACCGTGAGAATGATGATACAGAACAACAGGAAGTACAGTACTCTTGTATAATTCATAGTATTCCGTATGGTTATTCGGATTTATTTATATTTCCCACTAATCCTTGCATAATTGAGGAAAATGGTAGGTTTATGATAACCGGATATGAAACCCCGATTCTCACCGGGGACCATTGTGTGAAGAGGGGTGAGAAGATAACCGCATCAAGAGTCAGGAATTCCATTTTTTCATTTGTACCGTTCATATTTAGATGATATTCGGACCAAAAAGACCCCGGCAATATCCTGATTATCATCCCCTGAACAGTTCCATCTCCAGCCAGAGCCGGTACATCCGTTTCCGTACCTTCCGCGGTAGTGCGAATGCGTCCATCAGGTCATGCTCAATCGATATCCTGCGTTTTCCACCTGCAAGGTTATCGGCATTTGTCAGGATCTTCTCCTCGAGGGTTACCGGCATACAATCTATCGGGAGAAGGCCAAGGAGTGTGCACTCATCTGCAGTGAGTCCTGCACCGGTATGGCATTCAACAATACGTGCCACGGCCTCAGGCTGACCAAGTCCCCTGCAGATCGCTGCACCTGCCTGTGCATGCCCGATGGAATGTGTCCGTGAACGACCGATGTCATGCAGCATCGATCCCGCAAGGACCAGGTCCGGGTCTGCCGGGGAACCATTCTGGACGTATTCCATTGCAATAGCGTTCACCGTCCGGCAATGGGCTATTACCTTTGGGCTGCACCCCTCACGGGCGAGCAACCCTTCAAAAAAATCGGCGTCCTTATGCATGCCCAAGCGTCTGTTTCATCGTATTGATACGCTTTTTAAGGGCACGGAGAAGCATTTCATTATCAAAATGCGCCATCTGCTGGTCGCAGTCAGGACAGATAAAATTGACATCAATCGCCTGGTTAAAGGTGCATATGATCCCGCAGGACTTGCAGATATAGAAGTCATTCTCTTCTTCAAACCGTGCGCGTGCCTGGAGCTTGTCCAGCACCCGCTCGAGGTCTCCACGGATAGAGTCATAAATGGTATCCATCCGAAGCTGCCAGAGGTAGGTAAGCCAGCCGGTCTCGTTATTCTTAATCCGCCGGTACTCTGCAAGCCTCTTCTCGTAGAGCGTGTAGAGCGTGTGGCGTACCGAGTTTAAGTTGATGCCCGTCTTTGCAGCGAGTTCTTCATCACTGTATTCGTTATTATCGGGATATTTTGAAAGCAGGTCAAGCCCTTCGTCACCAATAATGCGCAGCAGGTATGCACGGATTGCCTTGTTACTCAGTAATTCTTCCATCAGGACTTCCTTTCTATATATTGCTGCGCAGTGCTAATATGTTTATCCAGCATCAATAGTGCGTCCCCGCGTGACTGGCCCCACCCATAAACACTGACGATTGCGCCGCCTTTTTCAACCAGCGAACCCGGCCACGGGACGTCTGCAACAAAGGGGAACATTCCGAGGTCCGGCCCCACCAGGAGGTCGTCCCGAGCAAAAAGAATTTTCCGTGCCGCAAACTGCCGGGGTTTCGGCATTTTCTCCGGGAGCCTGCCTTCACAGGCGTCAACATGGAGTGAAAACAGGTTTATCCCGGTTGACATCTCCACCGTGTCGACGGTCCCCTGGAACCGTGGGTTCACTTCGATGATATACGGTTCATCTCCGACGACAAAATCAATCCCTATTGTCCCGATGCAGCCGGAAGCCGAGGCGATTTTCTCTGCGAGTCCCACCATATCGTCCAATCGTGGATGGACAAACGGCGTAACAGACCCTGAAAACCCGTAAGCGGCTTCTTCCCCACCCCGGAGCAGCTGCTCGTTTACCGCCACCGCCTTTGCACGGGTACCATCGGTGACACAGCAGACGGATGCCGGGGTACCATCCACGACCTCCTGCCAGAGTGCCGGTGGGTCAGCGAGGTCTTCTTTCCATTTGCACCATTCTTTATCGTTATTGAGTACCGCATTTCGCCACCCCCCAGACCCACATCTTGGTTTCACCATCGCAGGATAGGTCCGTTCGGGAAGTGTCGCCGGGGCAGGCACCCCAATTTCAAGAAAGAAGCGGGAGGCCTGGCTCTTATCGAGAAAGGTTGCGGCCTTCTCCGGGGCCGGGCCGTACCGGGGAATTCCGACCTGCAGCGTCTCGGCCCCGGAAGTCGGGACAAAAATATCACCGCCGCATCGTGCGGACATCTGCTCAATCGCGGCAGGTAATGATTCAAGATCGTCAAAAGAAAGGCAATGATCTGCATACCGGTACAGGTCCTGGTCGCAGAAGTGATCGACCGTGGATACCTGGTACCCTGCCGCACACGCTGAACAAGCCACGTGACGCGTGGTAAACCCGGCAATAAGTACGCGCCGGTTCAAAGACTTTCGGTTTGTTTCCCTTTCCCACATGGGACAATCCTGATCTTTGCACCCGGGTAGTCAGCGGATAGTTCAGAACCTTCAAAAAGCCGGTCTAACAACACCGCAAGGCTTGCGATCTCGGAGTGAGGCTGGCTTGTGACTGCGATATTCCAGTCAGACAGTCCATATACCTCTCCGGGTACCTTTTCTGCCCCGACGACCACGAGAATTTTACCCGCGTCCCGGATCTCCGTCTCATGCTCACGGACCGGGAGACCGTACATGGTAAGGTGGACCACTTTCCCACCGCTTTTCTGCCATTCTTCGATACACCGGCGCCATTTTACCTTGTCCTCGATAAAAAAATCCCCGCCCCACTGTTCCACAACCCGGGTGATACTCCGGACAATCCCACTATCCTGCCCGGCAAGGTACATGCCCTTCGCACCGAGTGCCCTGGAAAGCAACCCCACGTGAGTCGTCACCCGCTGGTCCCGTTCCGGGCGGTGGCCCAGCCTCAGAACAACAACCTCCATGTTACGGCCCCGTTTTTTTCACTTTTATCACGCCGTCCTCGATGATGACGGGGATATCCTGGCCGTACCGGCACTGGCACCGGAAGAGCATCTCAGGAATTGACAGGATATCGTAGGTGCCGTTCCGCCATTCGATAAGAAGATTAGACTTCAGACGGGTCAGCGATCCAACGATATCTCCAGCTGGTAACCCTATTTCCCGGACTAGTGACTCTTCTGTTTTCGCACCCCCGTTTGAAAGGATATGGTACACTATCCAGTCAATGTCCTCATCTTTCACGGGCATGTATTGCACCCGTTACAGGTTATAGCTTTTCTGGTCATACCATGACATTTTTCTCTTCCGGCTGTGATATCAATGTGAATGACTGCCGGCCCCCAGGAAAAATCCTACCGTGATCTTGCAAATATTGCGGACAGGCTTTTTATACAGAGTAATGACAACGAGGAAGAGCTCGCGACAGCACTCGACTCCGTCGCCGAAGAAGTCCGGCAGGACCTCCTTCGGTCTGACCTCCTGAATGCCTACCAGGTTTTTTATTACTATTTCCGGGAATTCCCCGGTGAGCTGGCGAAGGAACGAATGCTGTTGCTACCGGCCTCAACTCTCTCCCACGGGGTAATCCTGGCTGAAATCAACTATGTTGAGGTCGTATTCCAGGTGGAGCAGGGCAGCCCGGTAATCACCCTCCTCGATGAGGGCCAGGTGATAGCAAATTACCATGGAAAGGATGCGTTCCGGAATGCGAGACAGTTCATCGATGACAGTTATTAATACAGTCCACGCGAAGTCCCTCAGGTCCTTAACCAAGGGAAATTCACGCGTTTATTACGACCAGGAACCAAAAAGTTAAAAATCCCGGGAGCAAGGGTACCTGGTAACAGGAACCAGGCCCCCATATCAAGGGGGGGGATAATGGGTAGTGTATGAAAACGAATCAGGGATGCCCCTGATAATTGTACATACATTTCATACCAGCAAAATGATAAGAATGATAATCGGTGAGTAACATGCAGTTGAAAGGATTATGTGGGGTTTTTCTCCTTGTTGGTATCATGGTTGCGGGATGTACGACCCTGGACCCTGGGGTTGCCATCCAGGGCCACAAGCCGAACTTCAGCCCGGAGACAAGTCCCCTGCCAAAGCCGACACTATATATCCCAAATAAGATCCCATTCAGTTCATTACTGGACGTAACAATTGAACCAATCCCGGGAATGGTTGTAAACATCAGCAGTTCTAACAAATCGCTGCAGATAGAAACCCGTGATGGTACCCCGATCACACCCCCGCCATCATCTGAAAAACCCCTTTTTACGGTGTTCCATATCGGAGAGAGTGCAAACGACGGAAATATCAGGGTTACGCTGAACTCGGTCATGTATAACAGGTCCTTTCCTCTCGGACCCTACAACCAGCAAGGCGGGTTCAGCAGTTCCCGGCCAGGTTACCAGCTGATGATGCTCAATGTCACTATTCAGGACCTCCGCGCGGGAACAGCAGGTAGTGACGATCTTTTCAACAGTATCATCATAAAAGATCCGAACGGCCGGCGTATTATCCCCGGGCTGTCGATTGTCAGTGATGGGACCGATGGGAACCCCGGCAGGACCGGGTACCTGTTCTACGAGGTCACAGATGACACTGCCGGGATAACACTTGATTACCGTTTTCCTGATGCTATCGGCATCGTGGCGAAGTTCGACGTTTCAGGGTGAACATTTTTTTGAATCATCTACCATTCCACAGTTAAAAGGACAAAAATCAGGAATTTTCACTCTTTAGGTCCGGTTATCCCGGGGATCGTTATCATCAACTATTCATTTTCACAAGTATCAAAAAAACGCGCCTCGTCACCACATAAAACTGATTTCAACCGATGCTATCCCTGGCACAAACAGCCCGATCAGTAAAAAGGCATTCGGGGGTTTGTAACGCAATACGGGTTAAGTGATAGGCGAAATAGTGTTCTTCTAATGCCCGGGATTCTATCACTTTTATCATCAGGCAATACTATTTAAGAGGGGCTATCCCTCAATCCGACAGAATTTTACCGCTCGATGATGGCTTGAATAGGAGTATATTTAAGCCTCAATATGCCAATGTCAATGAACTGGTGGGAACATATTCACCACCTGTAACAACGAGTAACAAAAGAAGGGGTTCACGATATGACAACCAAAGAAATGGCCATCGAAGATTACCAGGAAGAGTTTGTAGGACTGAAATCCGAAGTAACCCTGTATCGATCGATGTTTGAATCAAGCCATGTCGCCCAGGTCGTCATCGACCCGGACTTTAAAATCGTGGACCTGAATGATGCCTTCTGCACTATCGTTGATTACCCGCGTGAAAAACTTCGTGGCATGGACTTCCGCGATTTTAAAGGTAAACGAATGTTAAAGTACCTCTTTGATGAGGGGCTGGGCCTTGCGGATGCGATAAAACTAAAAAAATCCGGGACTGCACATGCCGCCTGGTTGGCATCCAACGGCACTCATATTGTTGATCGGATGATCATCCCGTTCTTCAACGAAAAAGGGGACCTCAGGGATGTCTATATTATCTATAATGAAGTGACCGAACTCACTACCCGCCTTGAAGAGGCGCACCTCTACCGGTCCATGTTCGAGACCAGTCATGTCGCCCAGGTCATTATTGATACCGGGTACAAGATTGTGGACCTGAACCAGGCTTTTTGCACAATTACTGCATACCCACGTGAGAAACTCCTGGGGATGGATTTTCGGGACATAAAAAGCAAAAAAATGCTGGAGTACCTCTATGACCAGGGGCAGGGCCTTGCAGACGCACTTGAATTAAAAAAACCTGTCACCGCCCGTGCAGCCTGGATAGCCACAAATGGTACACACATTGTAAACCGGAGTATTATCCCATTCCTTGATGAAAAGGGGCAGGTTAAGGATGTTTATATTATTTACAATGAAGTGACCGAGATCGAGAATAAAATGGCCGAGGTCGAAAAGTTACAAAAACAGTCAGAAGCAATCGTCCAGCAGAACCCGATGCCAATCCTTCTGTGGGACAAAAACTTAAAAGTAATCGCATCCAACAAGGCATTCCTGGACCTTACCGGCTTTTCTAAAGAGCAGGCAGAACGACTTACCATCACGGATTTCAAATACAATGCCCAGTCAGGGCAGAGTGTTGCAGACACGATGAAGACCGGGCTGGCTAGCAGGGGAGAGGCCGCTATCCAGTTCCCTTCGGGTGAACGTGTCGTAGAACGATACAACATACCACTTGTTGATGCGAAGGGTGCTCTTGTAAACATCCTTACGGTCTACAACAACATCACCGAGCAGAAAAGGGCAATCAGAGACATCGTCGGAGTCTCGGCAGAAGCTGAGAGAGGAAACCTATCGGCGAGGACAAAGGAAGACAATTATACGGGGGATTTCTTTGAAATTGCACATGGTGTCAACCGCACCCTCGATGCCGTCATCGGACCCCTCAACGTCGCCGCTGAGTATGTTGACCGGATCTCCAAGGGTGACATCCCGCCAAAGATTAAAGAGACCTACTACGGGGACTTCAACGAGATCAAAAACAATCTCAACCAGTGTATCGATGCAGTCAACCTGCTCATTGAGGACACCGGGATGCTGACGAAAGCCTCGGTCGAGGGGCGGCTCGATGCCCGGGCTGATACATCGCGCCACCAGGGGGACTTTTCTAAGGTCATTAAAGGGGTAAACGACACGCTCGATGCCGTCATCGGACCCCTCAATGTCGCCGCTGAGTATGTCGACCGGATCTCCAAGGGTGATATCCCGCCACGGATAACTGACAATTACCGTGGTGATTTCAACGAGATCAAAAACAATCTCAACCAGTGTATTGATGCGGTCAATCTCCTGGTTGAAGACATGCAGAAACTATCAGGGGCCGCGGTCCAAGGTCGCCTCGATGCCCGGGCCGATACATCGCGTCACCAGGGGGACTTTGCAAAGGTCGTAAAAGGTGTCAATGACACACTTGATGCCGTCATCGGACCCCTCAATGTCGCTGCCGAATATGTGGACCGGATTTCAAAAGGTGATCTCCCGCCGCGAATAACAGACAACT
>JBAXMF010000029.1:0-13350 GCA_037134435.1 Methanomicrobiales archaeon
GCCTTTCATTGGGTTTTATCCCGTTCATTGGTTTCTTGAAAACTCCTATTTTAACCCCGAAATGGTTCATTTCTGGATTTTTTCGACAGGCGGGGTAGTCCTGAGGAATGGCCCCCGTTGTGGCTTTGGTATATAAGTGGGGTAGTAGTGGGTTGGTCAAAGGAGCGATCAACGTTATCATAAAAAGAAGTAATCCGTCGGTAAACTGGAAAAAAACCGGGAATGTTATTCCAACACAAAAAATTAGTTTTTGCCAGGACTAAACACATTATCAAAGATTTGGTCAGACCCGGTATTTGCAAGTCTTTCACGTTCTGTCGGTTCCTCTGCGAATCCAAGGACGGGCAATTCCATGCTGACCCCTGGAATATGGTTAAACATCTTCTCCATCTCGACCTGCTGGGAGTGCATGAAGAGGGCATTTGGAATCTCCATCGGGCAGTTCTCTTCGCATTGGCCGCAATTGACACAGGAATCTGAAATGTGGGCAAAACGGATCATGTGGAACATGAAATTGACAGGGAGTTCTCCCGGTGCCACAAGGTACGGTTTCTTTGTACTGCATTCAACGCAGTAACAGATCGGACAGTTTTCGATACAGGCATAACACTTGATGCACCGTGAAGTTTCTTTCACGATCTTCGTTAAGCGTTCTTTTCCCTCGCCAAGTGCTGTGAAATCATGTTTCCGCCATTTATCGCCCAGCTTAAACATGGCCCCTTCAACTTTTGCCCGGATCTCGATACCCTTTGGGTTCGCCGGCTCCGTTGCGACGGCACCGGCTTTTATTGCTGCACTCAGTAGTTTCGCGCCTTTTTCACTGCAAACTTCAACAAACGTGGCTTTTCCTGCTTTATCGCCGATGATACCCCAGTTACCGCAGGCAAGATCTGCCTGGCGGGGGATTTTCATCTTGCAGCGGCGACAGTTGGAACGTCGACCAAAACCAGCTTCCTCAAGCTCGTCGATGGAAATCCCTTTGTGCCCACCTTCGTACTCGATGATAAACTGGCCCTTGTCGATCTCTTCCTTGTGAACTTTTTCCGGGTCAACATCGAATTTTTCCCGGATCATCTTCCTAGCAAGGACCGGGCTGACCGTTCCTCCGCAGTTCACCCCGATCATGATAATGTTATCAAGGTCTATCTGCTGGCGTTTTGCAAGCTCGTACATGCCCATTGCGTCGCAACCCTTCACGGTGACAGCGAGCTTCTTACCCCACGACCCGTTCAGGTATTTCTTGATCAGTTTGGACATCAGAAGGGTACCGCAGTGCAGTGACCCGGCTGTCTGGTCGATATCTTTCGGATCAGTAATAATTACCGGGACCGCATCGTAGACATCGACACCTTTCTTAACCGCGAGGACGGCATCGACGGTCTTGCTCTCGAGAGCATATTTGAGGAGGGCAGAAACTGCGCCACCACATTCTGCCTTCTTCGCAAGGTCTGCATTCGTGGTCCACGCATAGACCATTTCACCTTTTGCTGCCATGTTATTTCACCACCTGGATCTTTTCAATAGCAACGGCACAATGCTTGAGTTCCGGCATCTTCGATAGCGGGTCAAGGGCTGTATTGGTGAGAGTGTTTGCCCCTTTGGGGAAGTGCATCGTCATGAACAGTACCTTGGGAGCGAGATCATCAGTCACACGGGCAATCGTCTCGATTTCACCACGGCGGCTGCGCACCTTGATCTTCTCGTGCTGTTTGATACCGAGCTCCTTTGCGTCCTCCGTATTCATCTGGATATAGGACTCGGGCACCTCATAGTGCAACACTTTACAGCGATCGGTCTGCGTCCGGGTATGATAATGGAATATTAAGCGGCCCGTCATGAGTGTGTACGGGTATTCTTTGTCCGCTACTTCCGCAGGTGGGCGGTACTCAAGGCCAAAGAATGTTCCAAGACCATCGGCGGCAGAGAACTTTTCCCTGTGGAGGATAGGCGTCCCGGGGTGCTCGATGGTCGGGCAAGGCCAGTGGACGGACTCAGGTTTCTCCATCTTCTCGTAGGTTACACCAAACTGGCCGGGAGTGCATGCCCGCATGTCGTCCCAGACGTCCTTTCCGGTCTTCCAGTCAAAGCCCTTGAGCCCCATCTTCTTGGCGAGGAGACCAATGATCTCCCAGTCAAGCTTCGAGTCGCCGGGGCCGTCGACAGCCTTCCGAACGCGGTTGACCCTCCTCTCACCGCTGGTAAAAGTCCCATCCTTTTCTGCAAAACAGGTCCCGGGCAGGACTACATCCGCATACTCACAGGTCTCATTCCAGAAAATATCCTGGACAACACAGAAATCAAGTTTATCGAGTTGTCTCATCACGTGGTTGGAATCCGGGTAGGAGACTACGGGATTTAAACCCATGAAATACAGCGCCTTGATCGGGTCGCCGCACTGGTTGATCTGCTCGGTTAAGGTCACGCCATACCAGTCGGGCAGGGAACCTTCCTTCAGGAACCATTGTTTCTCCATCTTTGCACGGTTATCAGCGACTGCAACCGCCTGGTACCCGGAGAAGACATTCGGGTACGCACCCATGTCGCAGGCGCCCTGTACATTATTCTGGCCACGAAGCGGGTTCACACCTACACCGGGGCGGCCTATGTTGCCGGTGAGCATCGATAAGTTGCCCATCGAACGGACGTTGTCGGTACCTGTAGTCAGTTCCGTGATGCCGAGGCAGTAGATGATGACCGCGTTCTTTGCATTTGCATACTTCCTGGCAAAATCCTTGACCCTCTCGAGTGGGACACCATGGATCGACTCGACGTCTGCGTAATTCTCAACAGTCTTCTTGAGATCATCGAATCCTTTCGTACGGTTCTTGATGAACTCCTTGTCCTCAAGGCCTTCCTTGATGATCCAGTACATCATGGAGTTGGCGAGCGCAATGTGTGTAGATGGATTGAACTGGATCCATTCGTCCGCGAGTCGTGCTGTTGCACTGTACCGCGGGTCCACCACGATGACAGGCGTCCCTTTCATTTTTGCCTGGGCTACACGCCGACCGGCAAGCGGGTGCGCTTCGACAGCATTTGAACCCCACATGACGATCAGGTCAGAGTTAAGGACATCCTCGAAGGGGTTTGTCGCTGCACCGGAACCGAACGAGAGCGAGAGTCCTGCAACCGAAGGTCCGTGGCAGATACGAGCACAATTGTCGACGTTATTCGTCAGGAACCCGGCACGGGCCCATTTCTGCAGCGCGTAGCAGTCTTCGTTGATGGTACGGCACGAGGACTGGAAACCCAGTGCCCTGGGCCCGTCCTTTTTGGAAATTTCAGTGAACTTCCTGACAACCAAGTCCAGGGCCTCGTCCCATGTGGCCTCCTCAAATTTGCCGTTTTTCTTGATCAACGGTGTTGTCAGCCGGTCCGGGTTGTGAACGGGTTCCCAACAGGTCATCCCTTTCGGGCACAGTTTACCTTCGTTGATCGGTGAACGCTTGTATGGTTCGACCCCTACACATTTCCCATCAACGACGACGAGGTTCAGGCCACAACCAACACCACAGTAAGGGCATGTTGTCGGCACATATTTCATATTCTGATTAACTTCACTCATCCAAAAACTCCAGGCTTGTCCTTTTTTTGTTAACAATAAATAATTAATTTTTTAAGGTTAGAAACTTTTAACCTAGTTTTCTTGTTGTGAAAATTATATAATATTTTTGTTTTAATGCTAATAAATGGTGAATAGTGGTGGGTAATATTAACTATATTTGATCTACATGGTTAACAAGAGGGTGAGGAATCGGAAGAAAAAATAAATTCCAATCCTGAAGGATAATAAAATTTTATGGAAACGGTGTAGCGGTGTGTTCCCGGCAGTTATGCTTCCGGGAAAATACCGGGGTACCGAATCCGGGGGAATGGATTGCTGGCTTTAACTAGTTCCATTTAACCAAAACCCACTATTAATATTGTTAAAAAATACTATAATATACGGATAATAATGACAGAACATCCTGATAATGACAGAACTCTTGCAGCAATAATGGATAAAGTCGGAATGAACAAAAAGTTACAGGAATATATTCAGTGTAGCAGTACTCTCCATAGTTATCCAGCCCCGGGATTACTCATTGGAGCGATTATGGTAGATTATGCACTTGAACTCCTGGGAGCAACACCGGATGATAAATTGTTTGCAGTCTGTGAAACCCCAAAATGTCTCCCCGATGCCATCCAGGCGATTGCTCACTGCACAACCGGAAATAAACGGCTCCAGGTGTTACCTATCGGTAAATTTGCAATTACCATAAATGTAAGTTCGAAAGAGCCCACCGTAGATGCGATACGTGTTTTTCTTGATCTGCAAAAACTGGAGAAATATACAACAATCAATACCTGGTTTATCAATTCACCCTTATTTATCAAGCAAACGATGGCAGTACCTCTTCAGGAGGAAATTATTACAGCCGGGCGAAACATCCTCTCTTTTGAATGGGTGAAAGTACAAACCTCGCAAAAAACAAAATGGAATTCAGTTATCTGTCCTGAATGTGGAGATATGGTCCCGGATTACATGCTGGAGAATAACAGGTGTGCCGCCTGCGGATCGAAGGGATATTACGAGAAAATAAACTGATGACCCCTTTCACAAAAGGAGCGAGTCTGGCAAGGTTACCCGGTCCGGGGCACTGTAGATCATCATTCTCGGGGGCCGGGCAAACCCCGCAAGCGTCATATTCACCTGGCGGGCAAGGCAGATCCCCGTCGAAAATGGCGAGGTATTACTCACTAATATGGGAATACCCGCCCGGTACGCTTTCGCTACCATCCCTGCAGGTAATCGTCCTGTACATACCATGAAACACCGTGAAAGGTCTACACCATCGAGTAAGGCCATTCCGACCGCTTTATCTATTGAATTATGCCTCCCCATATCTTCCATCGCTGACTTGATCTCGCCATGTTCATCCAGGATCACCGTACAGTGTGTACCCCCGGTAATTCTCCATGTCTTTGCAAGGTGATGGATCTTTTCCATCGCGTCAAATATCGTCTCTAAATCTACACAAAGACCATCAGGAAGAGGTTCTGTCAACGATTCCCAGGTTGTTTTTACACCGACACAACCGGAGCTCCGGATCTCAGTAGTTCTCGACGACGGATCATATGCAGGATTGGAAACGGTCACCGAGATATTGGGGGGTTCTATTGTGATACTCGTGATATCTTTGAATGAGGTAACGAGACCCTCACAAATACAATATCCGTATGCATAAGACTTCAGGTCTTTCGGCGTGAGTGTAAGGCTCGCAACTCTTGTCCCGTTGAGTAAAAGGTTGACACTATCCTCGACAGATACCTCCACCCATGTTTTTTCAACACCGTGTTCCGTGATATCGATAACTTCATATTCCCGTGTTACTGCGTTCATGGTATTTCCATCCAGGGTTGGGGATTGAGTGAAAGAATTCTGCATATCGGACCTCGTATCGGTGGACTCGGAAGCTTCTGGCTGATTTTAATAGGTAACTGAGAATATCTACAAGATAATCTATATTGCACATTATGTGTACTTTTCATCAAAATTAAATTTATTCACTTCGCTAAAATCCGATTACTCCGGGCACATTGCATCAACCCTATACCATTGTTCCACATTTCATGGTCATACAGATTATCCATAATATGTAAATTAGCCCAGACATATTCGTGCGGTGAACCCGCATCTGCGCAAATGAGGGACTGGAAGGATGATATCAGCGCGATTGACTGGAATGAAGCCTGGAAAGCGATGGGCCGGGAGAAACATTCGAAGGCAGAATTTAGAAGTTGCACCAAGCGGTGGTAGGACTGCGAGCGGTGCAGAAAATTTAACCAGAAGGTCCAGAAAGTAAACCAGAAACTTCGTGGGAACGGAATTCACGCGATGAAGATAACCCCGTCCTCGCGAGTCCTTGATATTAGTAGAATTGCCTTCTCTGGAGATATTTTTAGATTGAGCATATTTTCTTACCTCCAGGATATTGTTCAATGATAATGATACGGGTTTATTTTTTGCACAGGTAGAGGATTTCTTCTAGGTTATCAGAGATGAAGAGTTTTTCCTGCTTAGATCTTACCAAATTGCGTGATCCATTCCCAATGTGCCAAATTCCCAATCCGAGAGAACGAAATTTTTTATTAATGGATCCATTCTGTTATCTGGGGACTGTTCATTAATCAAATTGATTAATTCGCGTAATCCAGCCCCACATTTTTCGTAAGTTTAATGATCCAAATACATTCAGAGTGGGTGATGGTTTTCATTCTTCTTCCTTATGATGGGGAAGGGAACCTGCATTCATCCGCTCGAGATCTTTAAGAGTGTTGATGTTGGTAAATGTTTTCAGGGTCGGATCGAACGGTCTTAGCTCTTCGACCAAGACATAGCGGGTGTTGATGTTGCGGATCATAGGGCGAAGGGAATAGGACTCGTGATCTTCAAGGTACCCTAAAAGAACTGAACGCCGGTATACTGCATGGAGTGGCTCGATCATATCATAATTCCAGCAAGGTATCACGGCATCCGCGTTTCCCATGGCATCGAAAAGGTACCGCACAACCCCGGCTTCGATGCAGGGCATATCACAGGCAGAGACAAACAGCAAGTCGCCGTGTGCCTCTAGCGTCCCTGCATGCAGCCCCCCGATCGGGCCAATGCCCCGGCGGATGTCGGTGATGCAGCGGACGCGGTCCAGGTGGCGGAACCGTTTGCATTGCCCGGGATCCTTTGCCACGAGTATGATTTCGTCAACGACCTGTTCAAGGGTATCGATGAGCCGTTCGATGAAGGTTCTGCCTTCGTACATGAAGAAGTACTTCTCCTGTCCGTTGGCACGCCTGGCTTCCCCCCCAACGAGTATCACGGCTGATCGGGAGATCCGACTCACCTGCACTCGCTCACCCTTTTCCCAAAATCGCTGGTCCACACTGATACGTATAACTTTTTTCCGTCAGCCGGTAAATCACCCGGACCGCTCTTCATGAAAGCAATCGAACTCCGGCATAGAGGTTTTGATTTCAAGGTGGGGTATTCCGTCAACAAAATCAATAGTACATACCCCCCCATAAGTCATTAAAACGAATGATCGGGTTTCCCCTGATTGATGTATAGATCCATCATGCCCCGATGATATGTCTCTGCTGCCCTGTCCCGGGTATGTTCACTTGAAATGGTTACATCTGAAGACCAGATCATCATTACAAGACATGAGCACAACGTAAAGAGGCAGACTAGTACCGATGTAATGCCCTGCCAGTTTCCAGGGTTCTGAAACCCGGGGATCATACCTGCAACCGAGCAATGATGGAAATGGAATTGTGCGATTCTCCGATCGGTTGCATCACGTGGCTGGATTGGACCGGAAACCTTCGCATTGTTGGAAGGGGAGAGTGGAGCAATCCCCTTCCGGGTACACATGTCCTTGAGCGGGTGCAGTACCATTCCGAGCATTAAACCGGAGAGGAGAGCGACGGTATGATACAGGGCATTACTGCTTATAACGACGAATGTGGATAAAACCAGGGACGCAATAAAGAAAGGCCATAAGAATTGTATGCCAGGGACAGAGTGTGTCAACCACTTGTCCCCTGGATGAAATGTACGCGCAAAGAGGGCATGATACAACCAGCAGATCATCGGTGTGTATGATACTGCTAAACCGGGTAACTATCCATGCAACAGTCCTGGTCTGAAAGCCCTGCGGCTTTTTTATCTGGATGTCTGGGAGCACCTATGCTGGCACAAAGGCAGATCATCATGATGAGAGCCGGATCAGAAGGCACCAGTGTGCTGCAGCGTATTTATGTACAACGCATTACCAAGTGCGACATGGTGCCTGGTTATCATGGCGGTATTCTCCGGTAATAATTCCTGGGGAATTTGGTAAGATTCCCGATTTTTATCGTGTGATTTGGCTTGTTAGTTTTGTGCATATGTCCACAGTGTTTGCAGTCACATGGTGGACAATGAATACATTGGGTTTCATTGATTATAATTATTTGCTATTAACAAAATGATATTATTAATAATAATAACTTAATTTTTTATACTGTAACTTGTAGATTTCAAGTTCGGGAATACGGTTGCATTATGAGGTATTTTCTGCAGTTATATCCGTTCTACCGTTAACGGATGTCGTCTGAAATCCAAGTCGACCAAAAACCCGCAGGCCGATTGGAGCATTTGCACTGAGCAGGTCCAGGATCACCGGATATTGGTACTAAAAAAAAGATGCGTAGCTCCATTCACACGGATCGTATTATTGTATAGCAACAGAAAAATACTATAGAGTGATGTCTTCCCCATTTTCAAACCCGGTATCTCCCTATCCCAATTGGGTTCGACGCGAGTACCGCGTGTCCCGCCCGGTAACAGTAACAGACATTGCGGCTTTTTTAGGGAGTGAAGAATTATATACACGGGATACGCCATCCGGCCAGGTGAATATAATTCATAAATATGGTCTTGTCGAACTCCATTGTATCATCGGGGAACCTCGTATTGAGGTCTGGTTCAACCCGGAAAACGGTGCATATCCTTCAGAATACCTGGACGCCCTCCTGGCGACCCGGTTTAATTAGGGCCTTGTAGTGTCAAGGAATTATAAAAAGGGGTTTTAATCGATCCCGACCATCACTTCTGATGCTTTCATGACCGCGTAGACTTTCGATCCTTCCTTCAGGTTCATTTTTTCCGCAGAATGGGTCGTAATGGACGAGACAATTTCATTACCCCCAGCGATGGTGATCACTACTTCTGTACTAACCGGACCTTTTTTGATCATCTTTACGGTTCCTGGTATCTGGTTTCGTGCACTGATCTTCATTGTTTCACCAGATTAGGATAGTGATTTGTATATTTATACATTGTGATTGAAATTAATTTTATATAATTAACTAATTAAAGAATAAACAATAAACGTTTTATTCTATTCGCACCTATGAATCTGATGATATTTATGAAAATAAAAAAGGACAAGCTGCTTAGCGGCACAATTCTTTGCATCATCCTCTGCATCGCTCTAACATTTGCGGGATGTACTTCCACCTCACCTGCACAGGTAACGACAAACCCCACATCAATAACCAGGGTCCAGGTAACAGCCACTCCCTCTACCACGGTTGTAACCGTGAAGCCTACGACTCAGCCCATACAAAAAACACTGATCGCATTTACTGCCGCATCATTAACGGGTGCCTCAGATAAAATTGGTCCCGCATTCTCTAACACATCTGGAAATACGGTTAAATTTAATCTCGATGGAACACAGGTCCTGAAACAACAGGTTGAACAGGGTGCCAATGCGGATGTTTTCATCTCCGCCAGCAATACGTATACAAACGGGCTGAAAAATGAAGGTTACCTCATCAACAGCACGGTGAAAAACCTAACCTCCAATTATATTATCGTAATTATCCCGGCAGGGAACCCCGGGAATATTAAATCGCTCGCTGATCTCGCTACACCGGGAAAACGCATCGCAATGGGGACCCCTGAAGTTCCGGTAGGCGTGAATACACGCCAGGTCATTAATAAACTCGCCAATAGCACGTATAATACAACCTGGAAAGAGGACCTTAACAAGAATGTGAAAACCTTTGAGACCACTGAACCTGGGGTCGTCACGAAGGTTGCATTGGGCGAGGTAGACGCCGGATTTGTTTATGAGTCCTCCTATAAGGCTGCGAAAAATGGGACCTTAAGTGCAATCAATATTCCCATAAATGACAATGTCCTCCAGATCTACACCATCGGTATTCTCAATTCGACGGTGGACAAGGTAGCGGCCCAGCAGCTCGAGGATTTCATGCTATCGTCCGCCGGCCAGAAGATCCTGTCTGATTTCGGATTCCGTCCATACGGGTCCTGATCAGGACATCAGTTCCATTATTTTTTAAATTATATTGAACCCTTTATTGATGGGATACGAACTCATACATGGCAACTCATTTCCGGATATCAAAATCACTGGCCCTTGTTGTAGCTGTTACCAGTATAGGACTGGTAGTAGCATACCTTGCACTCCCTATTATTGCCCTGTTCTTTCATACTAATCCGGAACAGTTTATTTCATCTCTCACAGAACCAAAAGTCATCGATGCTATTGTACTGAGCCTGATTACCTCAACAATTGCCATGGGCGTCATTGTCCTGGTAGGAACGCCGGCTGCCTATTTCCACTCCAGGATGGATTATCCAGGGAAAAGCATCGTGGATATCCTGATTGACCTCCCCCTTGTCCTCCCCCCGGCAGTTGCTGGCCTGGCTTTACTCCTGCTGTATGGGCGCATGGGTTTGATCGGTCAGTACCTCCATATATTCGGGATCGATATCGGGTTCACTATTATCGCTGTTATTATGGCCCAGATCTTTGTAGCCTCACCGTTTTACCTCAGGCAGGCGAAAGCCCTCTTCCGGCAGCTGGACCCTTCATATGAGCAGACGGCCAGGTCCCTCGGCGCCTCGCCACTCTTTGTGTTCGCAACGATCGTCCTTCCCCTCACGTTTGAAGGCCTCCTTTCAGGCCTGGTTATGACATTTGCACGGGCTCTCGGTGAATTCGGTGCAACTATCATGGTTGCCGGTAACCTGCCCGGGGTCACGCAGACGATGCCCCTTGCAATTTATGGTGCGATGCAGGGAGATTTCAATACGGCGATTACAATCTCCATCCTCCTCGTGTTGATATCATTCGGCATTATGGCCATCATCAGCATCCTCACAAAAAGGCGGGGTTTAATTGCTTGATATTTCCGTATCCAGGCAATTGCGGGATTTTGAATTATCCGTTGATCTCACCGTCAAAGCAGGGGAGAACCTTATCCTGACCGGGAATAACGGGGCAGGAAAATCTACACTATTGAATATGGTCGCCGGCCTGATGACCCCGGAACAGGGCCATATAGTACTAAATGGCACAACCCTTTTCGACTCGGGGAAGCGTATCGATGTACCTCCTGAAGAACGCCGGATAGGCTATATTTTTCAGAATGCAGCTATTTTTCCTCATCTCACCGTGACGGAAAACATCGCCTACGGGTTAAGGGCCATGGGAATGGGAAAACCTTTGCGTGAAAAAAAGGTAACGGGTTTAATCAAACAATTGAATCTGGATCAACTAAAAGATTACAAAGCGGACCAGCTTTCCGGGGGACAGAAACAACTTGTTGCCCTGGGAAGAGCAATAGCAATCGATCCTGTCCTCCTCCTCCTTGATGAACCATTCCGGGCACTGGACAGTACCATGTACCCTATCGTAAAGGAATACATCCAGAATGTTGTAAGGTCACGCGATATCCCGTGTATCCTGGTCACTCACCATATTTCTGACCAGGAATCTTTGGACCGCAGGACTTGCAGGATCCACGAAGGGAAAATAAAAGACCCGGTTCCTTTGTACCAGGAAGCAGTTCAGTCGTGAATATTAATTCTGTGCATAGCCCACCAAGCTGGACCAGGCAGAACCAGGGTATCGCGATATAAGGATGCCAACAGAAAGAACCGGCAAAACGGTAGTAGTCCTTCCTTTAAGTTCCAAAAAGATCTTGTGATGTACCGGGTGAAAAAATTACGCTGAACAGCTGAAAATGAGTGTGGGTGCCCAGGGTTACACCACATTTGCATTGTTTTGCGGCGACCTCGTCATGATCAATAGGGTAAATCGTGGATATCACTACAGCCACTATGTACCCCCCTGACCTCGTTCATTATTCCAAGGATAATGTGAAGGTTGACGTAAAGGAATTAGCAGACCCGCTAACAATCAGAATGGAAAAGGGAAAAACAAAAATTCCTTCAGCCCTCATCCAGAATGCTATTCTCATCGTGCACCAGGTGAGCACAAACTTCCAGGAAGAGAGCAGGACAAGATTCTGTAGAATCTGTCGAAATAGTCACAATCAACAATTTGTAGAAACATGGGTGTCGAATTCCATGCCTGCTAACGTACCCGCTTTTTAGTCAGGCCATTTATCTCTTTATGGTAGGTGGAAGTGGATCCAAGTCCATTACGGGCTTAGATACTGATAAAATAAGGGCAGATTGGGGTTGTTTAATAATATGCCTGATAATTCGCTTTTTTACGAAACTGGCAATAATTACGGCGATAACAACCCAAAATCCGGGCATCGGCTGGTAGGGGGTTAGTTAAATATGGTGGTGCAATCAAAATACCCTCCTTATTTTTGGAATAACGGGGCCGGAAAATGGCGGAATTTTTCTCATGGTTGGCAAGGCATTGAATTGATGTCCAGGTCTGAAATTAATGACACGTTATTAGGGAGAAACTGCAAAGCGAATTTAGGAAGAACAACACGTTTTTCATCGACGGAGTGCTAACTGCATACTATTTCAGAACATGGTCCCGGTACTGGATTATCACCTCCTGATTGAATGTGACCACTACAGCGTCGCACTTCTGGTTACCCCGATGAATTCTGGAAAATACCGGGAGTAATCATTTTTGGCCCTGGTAGGTTTTTTTCTGATTTTTCCAATCACCTGGTGTGGGGAAAAAACCTTCATATCATCAGGTATAACAGTATTCATGGCCATTAAAGTGAATCTCATAATATATCAACTAAAATTAATGTACACGATATTTTAAATTTTTATTCTGCTTAACGAAGGAAAAATAATTCCGATATTAATTAAATATTATTAACATTTATCAAAAAGGCAACATATTTATTGCAGGTACTACCACAATATTATGACCACATCATTGAGATGTGGTTAAGGGTAATCATTGGAAAATGTTCCATCACAGAGTCCTTTCCTGATTCTGTCTTGGGCGTTTTCCAACAGCACCAGCTGTTACATTTTGCGGCATCTTTTCTTTTCGTGGGGTTTACCATACAAGTGTAGAAATTCTTATCCACCCAACAATGTCATTGCTGAATTATGCGATACTGCAATGAGGGGAGATACCAGCGATGAAAGTAATCAATATTATCGGGCATTCCTGTTCGGGGAAGACCACATTCATCTCCCGACTTGTAGTGGAACTTAAGGGACTTGGTCCGGTTGCAACAATCAAGCACCTGGGCCACCATAATTACAGCCTGGAGAAAGGGAAAGATACGACGGTTTTTTTCGAACGTGGTGTCAATATCTCTGCAGGAATCGATTCTGAAAAAACAGTCCTCGCTATCAGGGATAACGATCTGGCATCGATACTCGATCTTCTTGCAGACCAGTGCATTGAATTCACGGTAATAGAAGGATTCAAAACAATAGGATTACCTGCAATAGTAATTGGCGATCTCGAATCAGACAAGGTCCTGTTCAGGAATCCGGTCCTGGATGAAGTGATGAACGGGTTGGATCAGTTTCCGGACTATGATACGTTGAAT
>JBAXMF010000030.1:0-13143 GCA_037134435.1 Methanomicrobiales archaeon
GCCGGTCCATATCGTCGTAGTATCCGGAGGCGGTGGCATCTCCGAAGAGTGCGCGGAGTTCCACGACCTGTCCGGGTTCAAAGAGGAGAGCGAGAGCTCTCGCTATGTCGTTTTGCATAACAGAACCTCCTAATTTAGTTAAACCCGGTCGGTCTGACGATAAGCCCGGGGACCTCTGCTCGTACGACCCGTTCCAGCTGTCCCCTTGGGACGATGTAGTCCAGTCCGTTGAGGTGAATCACAAATCCGCAGCCGTTCGGGTGGCAGGTAAACCAGCTCCCGGAGTCGGGCAGTCCGCCGCTCACGAGGTTGACTGTTTTTCCGAATACAAACAGGTTGCTGAAATCAACCCTGGCCAGGTAATAGCGCTCCCGGCGGGTAACAATACTCAGGTCACCGGCAGGTGTCGGTGATAGAAAGAGGTTCGGATTTTTCGTGCTGAAACTATTTGTAATACAATCGTACAGATTAGTACGTGCTTCCTGTTCATCGCCTTTCTGTGGTAAGTCGGGATGATGGCTCGGGGAGCACACTATTTTGTCGCAGCACATTCTGAGTCCTCCAGAATATCAATCAGGTCACGTTCCTGGTAGAAATTTCCAATACCCACAAAGCCAGTCACCCTTTCGTAAGCATCGACGGTTTGGCGTGTATATCGCTTTTTATGTTCCATGGTCGTCATTCCTTTTCCCCAAAAACCGCTTGGGGAGGATAACGCTTAGGCGATGATCTATTAATAATATCTCAAAAGGGGTGTTGAATGAAGTTTTTTCACTTTCACCCCGCGTGCGTAAGGGTGATATAGGGGTGGGGGATCTTAATAAAAGAAGAAAAATTTCTTTCGAAGTTCTATAATATTAAAAAAAAAGATCTGAAAAATATTGATCTGACAAATCGGGAAAATTGAAATAATTGTTATGACCCTATTCTAGCCCTTTCCGCCGCAACCGCATCTGCTGCGGCCTTTGTGGCGATCTGAGTCATATAGGTGGCCAGCATTTGGGGGTTCGACATAAAATCCTTGGATAATGACTCAATTGACCTGGTTGCATCCTCGTGTAAGGCGGTCATGCAATTAATGCAGAAGTCGGCAGTGTGATTGTTAATCTCTCCACAGGTCGGGCACTGCCTCGGTGTCATTCCTCTCTGTTTTTTCGCTTCGGCCGGGTTGATAATTCCATGCATCTTCATGACAGCGTTGTCCACGTCCTCTCCAGTGAGGTGAGCATAGGTCTGGAACATCTCGGTGGTGAGGTTGCCCCAGATCATGGTCTTGATGATGCTGTCCGGCAGGCCGGCGATGATCAGGTGGGTAATCCTTGAGTGTCTGAAAATATGGGGGTTGACTTTCTTCTTGACATCTGCACGATCGGCGATTCTCCGTAACAGTTTCGTTACACCCTGATGCATTATGGGTTCGTTTCGTTCGGTGAGGAAAACAGGGTATTCGGATTTTATTTCGAATGGATAATCAGTCATCCACTGTATTAACAAAGGCTTTGAATCGACCAACCTGATATACCGGGGTTTTCCAGTTTTTCTATCAGTATTAGCCTTTACCCCTTTTGCATCAAAAGCCAGGTCCCCCCAGGTTATGGTCCCGATCTCACCTATGCGGAATCCACCCTCGTAGAGCATTGAAAGCATCGCACGATCCCGGGAACGCATGCACGCCTTCAGCATCCTATCGATCTCTTCAGTAGTGAGAATGTCTCCAGCTGTCTTGGTCATCTTGTTCTTTGGGGGTGGCTGGATCTTTTGGATCTTCTTTTCAGGTAGGGGCGAAAACTCATTTTCGATCATCCACAGGAGGAATGACTTAAGTATTCGAATAAAGTCGTAAATGGTGTTTTGAGAAAATGGTTTTCCTAAATCGCTGTTCGCTGACTTGATCTTCTCGATACCGTTGTAAACGTCAAGCAGGGTGAGGCATTCATAGGGGCCGATGAACCTCCGCCAGCCCTTGAGGGTGCCTGCAAGTTTGATGCTTCGCAGGATAGTGATGTTGCTTGAATTTTTCTTTTCCATCAGGTATGTTCTGATGATAACGGCATCACGTTCGGTGATGATTTGATCCCTAAGTCCACTTATGAGAGCGGCGTCGGCACTGTCATTTTTAAGGTTATAAAAACGCAGGATTGTTGGTGTTTCAGGCTGGGTGGTAAGTCGGGAAGCCATACCATTGATAGGGAGTTCTCTATGATAAATGAGCTGTTGGGGATTTAGACCCTGTAGAAAGAAGCCGCCAGAGGGATTTGAACCCTCGATCTGCTGATTACGAATCAGCCGCTATACCCCTAAGCCACGGCGGCAAAAATACTTGTACCCATAGTAGTTCTGCATTTATTAACATTTAGTGTGGTATGCGAGAATGTATTCGAAAAAATCTGGTATCATGAGTAACCCCTGATCGTGGTGACGTTATCAACCGACGGGCGCTCCCCTTTTGGTTCTATTTTCCCGAATTTTGATTCAAAATCGGCCATTGTTTTC
Organism: Methanomicrobiales archaeon; assembly: GCA_037134435.1. Classification (GTDB taxonomy): domain Archaea; phylum Halobacteriota; class Methanomicrobia; order Methanomicrobiales; family Methanospirillaceae; genus CAIKOD01. The sequence goes on from JBAXMF010000030.1 coordinate 2,494, forward strand.
TCAAGGACTGCAAGGAGGTTCTTTGCGTGGGTTGGAGTAATACTCACAATCGCCTTGGCTCTTGCCTGGTTAACACCAGGTAACTGGTGGAGGAAGACAAAGGTAAATTCGTCTTCCTTATAAGCGATCTGGATCATGTTGCTATAAACCGGATCAAGTGTCTGTGGAATATTTACTGATATTTCCTGATTCGTCATACCAAATACTATGTTCTGAATTCATAAAAACAGTGCTGACTTAATTCAACAGTTTACGATATATTCTTTTTTTTTGAAGGGGTATACATCATAACTGCCATTACCCTGTTTCAACATTTGTATTCATAACTCGTGGTATAAATGAGGGATCCACGAGAAAATGAATAAGAACAGATCCGTTTTTTTTAATACCCCAGAATTCAAATTCTTTGTCAAACGAACATAACAGTATTCATTGTTATGCATCATTGTAAAAGATTAATACGGTTAAGAGGGATGTATTCATCATGGTTCGGAACAGTGATACTGCGAAACGAAAAGAGATTAGGATACAGATTCCGATTTTCTTCAAACTCATGATCAGCATGCTGTTTGTTGCTACAATCCCTATATTTCTTCTGGGAATCGTTTCAATGGGAGGTACCGCAAGTATAACCGCAAGTTTAGGGCTGCAGACGACCATCATTATGCTGACGATAGTTACCCTCGCTATAGTCCTTATGTGGAGTTTCTTCCTTGCCAGCAGCATTACGGGTCCGATTGTAAAACTATCAAATATTGCGCAAAATATGAGCCAGGGGGAGATAAAAACATCAGAGATTGATGTCATGTCAAATGATGAAATCGGTGAACTGGTCACATCGTTTAATAAGCTTATCAACACCTACCGCATTCTTGACACGCTCGCAAAAGATGATACCGGTAATAAAGAAGTCTGAATAAAAAATTCAGTTTTAACTGGATCTCCTTCATTCAATGTACAACGTGCAATGGGATGTAGAGAATTAAGAATTTTTAGGTACATTGGGATCTGCCGGGCGGCCAATAGGTTTTGCTTTTTCTGCGATCTCCTGGACCTTATACGATGATGATATGTATAAAAAGAAGAGACCACAATAATTGAAAAGGGGTTATGTTCGAAGATATCCTTAATAAATTTATCATACTTGACGGTGTTTCATCAGTAACAATTATCCGGGATAACGGAGAGGTTGTGGAAAGCCAGAAAACCGGAGATTTCGATGATGGCAAGCTTGCTGCAGTGATATCGTTTGTCCTTGAAGAGTCAAAATCAATGGCTTCGAAACTTGGAAAAGAACCGCTCTCTATGGTATTTATAGAATTTCGGGATCATATCATCTTGTCAGCACCGTTAAAGGAACACATATTCATTGTGCTAATCGCAAAACCAAGTGCGAATATTGCCCAGATAAACATGGAACTGAAAAAGAACCGAGAAAGATTATCCACGGTATTATGATAAAAAATCTACCGGAAGGAACCTCAATCGGGGAGATGAAAGCCTCACTGCAGTGGATTCTCTCACACACCGCACGGTTTGCCGGTCTTGTACTTGTGACAATCCAGGGAAGCAGTGGATTTATCCTTATTAATATGGGTAAACCACTGATTTATTACTTCAGGCATGGTCACAATGTCCTTAACGGTAATCCAGCATACGAGTATTTCCAAATCCAACCGGTTATCCATTTTGAGCTTAGGAAATATACTGCTTTTGAAATGACCATTGCGCTTAGCCTTGCATCTGCAGTCGAAGGGACACCGAATCAAACAGTGCCCAAAAAAACCATGAACGGAGTAAGAAATGAGATATCGGCACCTCCTGGCACCACTCCACCCCCGGAAAAAACACACGTATCCGACCCTCATCAGGTCAGACAGTCCTCTGGAGATGAAGAACTTTCTCTGTATGAAATGGATTCAGCAGAATATTCTACGTTTGTTAAAGAAACTATACCATCGCCTGGACAATCCCAGGGCTGGCTAGTATCACAGGAAGGGGAGATTGATCCCTCCCTTTTTCCACAGGTTCCCACCAGATCCATTGAAAAACAGCTGGAACCTAAGGAAACAGATATTGGGGAACTGATCCTTGGGCAGATAATCAACCTTCCCGGGGTCCTTGCCGTTACCATATTCAGGCGAGGATTAAATGTCCTTTCGATTGGAGAGATCAATCCCGACAACCTGGTTGACGTTGCCGAAGGCCTGATTGAAAGTGCAAAAGGACTTTCTTCAGTCATGAGGACTGGCCCCTTTATCCAGGTGACACTCCAGATCCCTGCGGGTAACATAATCATCGCACCTTACTATGATGAATATGCCTGTATCCTGACCAACCCGGGGATTAATCTTGGCCAGATAAGAAAAATTATCCGGGAACTTCCCGGAATTGAAACCACAGAGGAACCCGTGGAGGTGATATGATGTATACAGTCCTTGTTGTCGATGATAATCCGTCGATTGTTGATATTTTTGTTAATATGCTTGAACAAGGGGGTTATCGTGTTCTTTCAGCCACAAGTGGAGAAGGAGCACTTGAAATCCTGAACCATTCCAGGCCTGATATGGTCCTCCTTGATATCCTGATGGAACCGATGGACGGATGGCAGACATTGGAACAGATAAAAGCAGGCCCTCCCCAAATGGCATCTATCCCTGTGATGATGCTGACTGCAAAACCACTGAGTCCCGGCGAGGCAGAAAAATTCGGGCTTTCTATCGAGGATTACATTAATAAACCGATTACCCGTCGTGCCTTGTATGATGCAATAGACCGTTTTTTCAAACATCGTGACCGTATGGAGACACATATGCAGATTGCAGGTGAGAGTGGTGCTACCCCGGAAACATTAAAGGAGTATAGGACTCTATGCCGGGCCACTGATGTGCAAAGGCGGCTCCTTCGGATACTTGAGCATATCGCGATAAGCGAAAACCTTGAACCTGGGAAATTTGAAGAGATAACTACGGCAGTCAGGGATATGAAGGTGACTCTGGCTGAGAAAAACGAACGACTTGAAGAGATCAGGGGCCAGTTTCTTGAACTTGGAATAACACCCGAAGTGGTGCAACGATGATTTTATACGAGGTAGGTAGGTGCTTCCGACACTATCACCCGTTCAACATAATTCCCCAGAATGACCCCTGGAAAATCATCACGAGGACAATTTCTCTGCTTTTTTCGCGATTGTTATCCTATGAAGGGAAAGAGATAAACAGGTTACATCCGCTTTTTACCACTATGGGGACCTGTTCTGATGAATAGCAGGCTCATACCTGTATCAGAACTCTCATCAGCTGTACGGTGCCCGGTCCGTGTATTTTTTGACCGGTCAAATCCATGGGTGGAACCTTCCGAATATACCATATGTAAACAGATTTCCTACCATCTCGGGGGCAGGATCGAAAGAGATGAGGTCTGGGAGGAAATCTGCAGGATCTCCCCCGGCATAGATCCCTCGTACAAATCTTATTGTGAATCGTGTATTGACCAATGCGGCAGCCAGGAATGGAGAGAAACATCGGAACATGATCTTTTTGTGAAGTCTGATCACTTCGGGATCTGCGGGACAATTGACCGGATTTATACTGAAGAACCCTATTTTTCTATAACCAGGTCCGTGCGACCACCAGTTTTTGGTATTTCTTCTGGCGATCGGATCAGGGTGCTTGGCTATGCCCTGTGCCTGTCGGAACTGTTAGGAAAAGATGTGCATGGAGCTGCCATAGATTATATTCCTGGTGGAATAAGCCGCTATTATGAGATCCAGCCCCGTGATATGAGAAGGTTCTATTCAATAAGAAAAATCTTAATGAATATGAATGACGGGGGAGTCCCGAAAAAACCACTCCGGGCCCCGTGTGAAGGATGCCCTTACAAGGAACGCTGTGATCCGGGGCCTACCCGGCTTTCAGACTATTTCTGACTTGATAACCACTATTCAAAATATCATGCTTTTCAATGGTAACCCTTGCGTCTGGGGGGGACTGCCTGCAACGAATGATACTCTTTACTGCTCTAACAGGGTAATGGACTTGATATATTCACCCCTTGCTTCCCGGGTAGTACCGACGATTAACCAGTACTCATCCCCGTGACGTTCGCATATCCCCCGGGCCTGGATCATCTCCCCGCGGATTGCCTGGCCGCTGTAGGTATGGGTAAACGAGAGCACCTGAGAAATTTTTTCATGGGCGACCGAATATACTGCAGGATTATCATATGCATACGTGGCATCGGTCACAAGGGCTTCGATAGTCAATGGTCCGAAGACTTCCCCTTTCACAGAGGGATCATTGCGAATTTCCTCATATCCCCTTGAATACAAGAGATCAAAATAGGTCCCTTCAATCTGGCCACGGTTCCATTTTCGTTTTTCATGCAGAATAAAATCATCAAAGGATATCTCAGGCTTCCGTTTACTGTATACCGTCTCCCATAGTTCTTCGCTCATCGGTTCAAGACGCCCTGACTTTACAGCCGAGATTAGTCGTTCACGAGCGATAAACCAATCGCTGCCGTATACAATAAAATCTATATCAGACGATTCTATCTCCAGCCCGCAGAGAAGTGACCCGGTACAACCCATTAATGAAGCGGGAACAGAAAATATTTCCATCAGTTTTCTCACACGGGAGTCCCTGGATGCAATGGCAGGCAGTTCAATCTCTGGTTTTAAAACCCGTTTCACATCGCTTGTAGGGACGCGGTGGATAATATCCAGATAGTGTGGTTTTGTATCTTTGATCAACTGGTACGCAGGCTCGAAATCAAGTTTCTGGTAACGGATCCCTGACCTGTTAACCCTTTCTCCATCAGGATCGGGTATATACCGTAAAATGCAACCTATTCGGTCTATATTGTCATACGCCGCAACGGCATAAAGCCATCCATCATTGTCTTCAACAAAGTCACGAAGCCTGGGTGGCAGCATCCGCAGCATCACTCCATTGTTGAGAGGTAATCCCTGACCTCACCAATAAGCGCACCTTCACGGATGATGCGCCGGTTCACTAAGTCTACCACCGTGCTCGGTGTCCCGGGAAGAATTCCCCCGTCAATAAGTATATTATACGTGACGTGGCATTCCCCGGGGGTTACGGGGTCCTTTGCTCCGGACTGGTTAGCACTGGTCGCAGTGATAGGAGAATCGAAACGGGAGATCAGGTCGATCGCAACAGGATGTGCTGGATACCGGACCCCGATCATCCCTGTCCCCACGGTCAACATGGCCGGGAGATACTTACGTGCTTTAACAATGACCGTAATGGGCCCGGGCAAAAATTTATTGATGAAGTCCTCTTCCCCCGGGCCAATTTGAGTAACGGCGGCCATCATATCAAAATCTGAAACGGCAATCGATAGTGGCATTGAAAGAGGACGGTTTTTTGCGTCATAAACTTTCTGGATTGCTTCCTCGGAAAATGCGTCACCGCCAAGACCGTAAATCGTCTCAGTCGGGTAAACAACTAATCCGTCTGTCAGCAGGGATTTTACGGCCTTTTCCATGATATCCATTTAGAATTCCTGGCCGCGGACCCTGTTGATATCGAATACTGCCTTACTGCTGACATGCATGACTGCAAAAACTCCAGCCTGGATCGGATCCGTGACCACGAGGTCTGCATGTTTCGGCACGCTGCCTGCCATTTTAAGAGCGATAACAGGGATCCCTGCTTCCCGGACGCGGTCGACTGCGATCGAAATCTCCCCGCCCATTAATGATCCTGCAAGTACGAGGATAGCTGCCCGCGGTAACCTTGCTACCGCGTCGACTGCCTGTGCGACAGTCCGTTCACCTACAAGCGGGATGGTATCAACAGAGATCCGTTCACCCCTGATATTATGCCGGTCTGCTTCATTAACGGCACCGAGTGCAACCTGTGCCACCTGGGCCCCACCCCCAATGATAATGACCCTTGTGCCGAAAATGTTGGAAAAGGGTTTATAGGGTTTTACATCCTTCACGGATGGAATGCCTGTCAGTTCGCGGATCAGTTCTTCAAAATCTGAACCACCTTCATACTCAACATATATCTCCGCGAGCCGGTTCATGGGTCCTGATTCGAAAACTTCCTGGTGTATCATCAGGATATTTGCATCATGACAGGCAACTACGGTGGTAATGTCACGAAGTACGCCTCTGGTGTTCTCCGCAATAATCCTGATTGCAAAAAGTTCGTGTTCGGGTTCAGACATAAACAGATGCGATAACCGGGGATCGAACCCGGGTTAGAAGCTTGGGAAGCTCCTGTCCTACCGCTAGACTATTATCGCGAAAATTTCATTACCGTATTGGTCTTTTGGACTGATAAAGGTTATTTTTCAGGGTTACCGGGTATCCGGTATCAACGATCGGGGTTGAAGGGGAAAAAATACTATGCTGATTTCTTTTAATTGATTAAATTGCAGGTTTCCGGATTTATCGGCGTTTTGGTGAATTTATCTGCTGCAATTCATACATTACTTCGCGATGATATCCAAGCAGCATATCACTGATCACCCCAAACATGAAAACCTGGAATCCCACGACAACTAATAACACGGTAAGGACGGTAAGCGGCAGGTGATCAATACCCTGGAACCACTCGAAAAGAACATATGTCCCGGTTATAAACCCTGCGATCATGATTATTACCCCGATTAAACCGAAATAGAACATCGGGTTGTTACTTTTTGCAAGTTTATATATGGTGGTTGTAATTTTCAGACCGTCGTGAAACGGATTTAATTTCGTGTTGGTCCCGGGTCTTTTTAAATACTGGATTGGCACAATTTTAATCTTCTGGTCATTTCTTACGGCCTCTGCAGAGATTTCGGTCTCAATCTCAAACCCAGACTCTTTAAGATGGAGCTGTTTAATTGATTCGCTGGTGAATGTACGGTACCCTGAAAGGATATCGAATAAAAATTTTCCCTGTGCCAGTTTAAAAAGACGGTTAATAAACTGGTTACCGAATAGATTCAGCCTTGAAAATGCAGGCTGGTTCCCAGGAATCAGCCGGTTTCCTATCACCTGGTCATACCCGTCCATTAGGGGATTAAGCATTATTTCTGCGTCCTGTGGAGAGTATGTCCCATCGCCATCCAACATCAGGATATAGGGTGAATCGATCGCATGAAAGGCTTCTATTAACGCATTTCCCTTACCCTTTGCAGACTGCACCATTACCCGGGCACCGGATTCGGACGCAATCTCCCGCGTTGCATCGCGGCTGTTCCCATCCATGACTACAATATTGGTATAACCCATCTCTTTGAATTCAGAAATAAGGTCCCTGATGGTAGGGGCCTCATTTAATGTAGGGATAAGGATACAGACCTTATCTTTTTCAATATTCATTCAATTACTATATTAGATTCATCGACATAAGTGCTTTCATGCAGATCTCCAAAAAAGGGATCAGGGCACTGGGTATTGCCGAGAGCTATTCCGGGAGAGAGCAATCGGTTATCTGCGGTGTCGCAATGAGAAAAGACCTCCGGATAGATGGTGTCGGATTTGGAACTGTTACCGTGGGAGGTACGGACGCAACTGATTCGATCCTGTCCCTGGTTAAAAAACTCGCAAGAAGTGATATTAACATCCTTCTTCTTGGTGGCTGTGTTATCTCCTGGTATAACATTATTGATCCGGCCCGTTTGTATGAAGAACTGGATTTACCCGTTGTTTGTGTTACCTACGAGGCATCAGAAGGACTACTGGAAGATATTAATAATCATTTTCCAGGAGATTCTGACCGCATTGCACTGTATACGCGTCTTGGAGAACGATTTCCCGTGACACTAAAAACAGGCAGGACGATTTATATCAGGTCATGGGGAATCACCGATGTTGATTCTGCAAAAATTTGTGACGATTTCACACTTGATGGCAAAATTCCAGAGCCTGTCCGGGTAGCACGACTGAGTGCCCGGGCGTTTATGCGGTATAGATATCAGGAGACATCGTTGAATTTTGAATAAAGTGCGGTATGTATTACCATCTACGTATTGCCTGCAGTAAAGGTATAACTTGAAATAAGAGTGCCCGAAGGCTTTTGGTATACCTCAAACCGGATGTTGTCTCCCGGGCGAAAGGTGCCATCGGTAAAGTCTATCATAATTTGTTCACCTGGTTCCCACCAGGTCCCTGTACATCCTGATCCTCCCATGGTCTGAATTCCGATATGGACTGTCGGAATGAAATTATGCCCATTCATGGTGCTGATACGGGAATTCAGTTTCTGGTCGTTTACGTAAAATGATGCCGTGAGACGGTCATTTTCCAGTTGTTCGGTGCCATGGTGATAGAGGAGCACACGGCTATCATAATTGGCAATTCCTGCTTCATTCGTGCTGTAGACATTTGTTATTTCAAGGAATGATGGGGGTTTAAATATTTCCATATTCGGGAACTGAAACATGAGATAGACGAGTGATGCAAGGATAATCGTGATTGCAACCATTAGTATGACTGCTATAGAATGAGAGGACCCCTCATCAGTATTTATTGCCTTGTGAATTTGCAAAGTACCAAATGTAGACGAGTATGTCAAGATTAATGTGCTGATATTATTTTGGAAAAACCCGCCGGCTCAATAAAAGGATAATAATGAGAGAACGGATCCATCATCACATCGAAAGGAATCATCAAGGTCCATTTTTAATGATGCCCCCATGTGGGAAATTAAAATGCAGGGTATTCAGAAACGCTTCAAAAAGTGGGAGAATTGATACTATTCTTCAATCTCCCCTGTCCTTACACGGATAGATTTCGAAACAGGAGATACAAATATTCTCCCATCGCCAATTTTCCCTGTCCGTGCAGCACTGATGATAAGGTCCAGGATCATCTGGAGGTCTTTGTCCTTTACTACAACTTCCACTTTACATTTTGGAATAAGGTCTACGATTATTTCCCCACCCCGGTACTGAAGTACAATCCCTTTCTGGTCTCCACGTCCCTGCACGTCTGTTACTGTCAGTCCGTATATTTTGTTCTCCTCAAGTGCTTTTTTCACGAATTCAAATCGTTCGGGTCTTACTATTGCTTCTATTTTTTGCATCTCGTTCACCTCACGCATTAATCCGTTCACCATGCTGGGATATATCCAGCCCTACATATTCTTCATCTTCAGTTACCCGGAGTCCCATGAATTTATCCACCAGCCACGCAAGGATATACGTGACGCCAAATGCATATATAAGTGCAGCAAAGGCACAGATTGCATTTACTACAAACTGGTGAACATTTCCTTCGAGAAGACCGGAAGCCCCGTTTACCGCTGCAGCTGCAAAGATACCCGTTGCAAGTGCCCCCCAGAGACCACCTACACCATGGATGGCCCATGCATCACAACTTTCATCGAGGTTTTTCCTCATACGGAAGAGCATCGCACCATAACATACGAGACCGGCAGTGACACCGATAACAATTGACGCCATCGGGGTGACGTACCCGCACGCAGGAGTAATTGCAACAAGACCAGCGATTCCACCAGAGATCATCCCCAGAGAACTTGGTTTGCCATGGTACCAGCTTGCAAACAACCACGCCAGGGCACCTGCAGCAGCTGCCGTGTTCGTGACGACAAAGGCATTGGCCGCCAGGCCGTTCGCTGCAAGCGCACTGCCAGCATTGAACCCAAACCAACCAAACCAGAGTAATGCAGCTCCGAGAAGGGTCATTGGTATGTTATGCGGTTCCATCATATACTTGCCATATCCTGAACGTGCACCGATTACAAGGGCAATGGCCAGCGCTCCGAAACCGGAACTGATATGTACAACGGTACCTCCGGCGAAATCAAGTGCACCCATCTGTTGTGCCCAGCCGCCACCCCATACCCAGTGCGCAAGAGGATCATACACTAGCGTAGTCCACAGGGCTGCGAATACGATGAAGGATGAGAGTTTTACCCGCTCCGCCAGCCCTGAGGTGATAATCGCCATCGTTACTGTTGCAAAAACCAGCTGGAAGGCCATATAGAGCAACCCCGGAATTGCGGGGCTATAGGGTCCGGCTTCCACCCCTACTCCTTCAAGACCAAGATTCGAAAGGTTTCCAATAAAACCACCTGTTTCCCCGCCGAACACCAGTGAATATCCAATGAGTACCCACTGGATACTGACCAGTGCAAATGCGATGAATGAAAGAGCTATCATCGAGATAAAATTTTTCTTGCGTACAAGCCCCCCGTAGAAGAACCCTACGCCAGGTGTCATGAGCATTACCAAAGCCGTGGCTATAAGGAGCCACGCCGTTGTTCCCGTATCAATTGCCATTTAATCTTCACCTACCTGCTAAACGAAATGTAGTGTTTGTAATTCAGTTTAAGTTTTCTTTCAGGAGTATTCTGATTTTTCTCCTGTTTTTTTTTGTCAGTAATTATTATCAGTGGAGTACCATGGAGTGGTGAATACCCAGACATTTACCCTTATCCAGGATATCAGGTATCGAGTTCTACACTCTTTTGGTAGAAGGAAATTAGCTTCTTACATATTTATATTTACCTATAACCCTCATATCTCCAATTGTTGGCACGGGCCCCTTGGGCCGCCATTTCCTTATCAGTTCAAATAATTAAAAAAAACTACTTTTTCATGAAACCATTAAGATAAGCTCGTTCAAATAATTTGAAGCAGTAAATGGCATACAACAATGTC
>JBAXMF010000031.1:0-12991 GCA_037134435.1 Methanomicrobiales archaeon
TACAAACTCGCCCGACCGTACCCAGTTGAGCCCCCCCGATGTCCCAAGCCAGTACGCCCCGTCAACATCTTCTTTTACGACTTTCAGTTCGTTCCCGGCAAGACCATTCGCCGTCGTAAGAACCCGCCAGGTGGTGCCGTTTTGTATTGCAATCCCATCATATTCCGAACCGGCCCAGAGCCTCCCCTGGCTGTCTTCGTACACGGACCGGGAATTATCCGCAGAAAGACCGTCGCGTTTTGAAAGGATTGTCCAGTTGCCATGTTGAATTCGTAACAACCCTCCCTGGTTTGAAAACCCGGTTGCAACCCAGAGTGTCCCGTTCCTGTCCTGGGATACCATCCGTACTGCCTGGTGAGGGAGGCCATTTTCAACGGAATAATACGTCCATGTCCCATTCACAAGCGAATATAGCCCCCCATTATTTGGGTCAGCTGAGCCGATCCAGATCGTCTGGTCCCGGTCTTCAAATAGTACGTCGGTTGTTGCCAACCGGAAACCTCCTTTCGGGGACTCTACGTGCCAGGAACCGTTCCGGTACGAGGCAATTCCACCCCGCGATCCGGCCCAGATATCTCCTTCGTGGGTTTCGAGGAGTGAAAGGGCTTCGGTGAATGGGTACGACCCGTTTTCGCTCCCCGGAAGGGTATGCCAGCCGTCGGTATTGTATCGGGCAAGTCCCCCGTCATGACCCACCCATATTTGCCCCTCATGATCCCGAATGATCGCCCGGACAAACCCGAAAGAAGGTGCATTACCCGGCACGGGAACCCTTGTCTTATTGGACCTGTTGATGAGGACCAGCCCGTCTTTTCCCCCTGTCCAGATTGTGTCATTCTCAATAATCAGGGTACTCACTTCATTGGGTGGACGAATAATTGCCCAGCCTTCGGGGACGGAAATTCCCTTGTATGCAAGCGAGATATAGTTGAGAGCGGTAATTGCGAGGATAACGATCAGAATGCCGATGATCACTTCTGCAATTGGTTTTACATAGGGGTTAAGCGCCTTCTTTTCCGACATCAGGGCCGCACCCCCGTATTCCTGGTTGCAGAATCGGTGCACAATCTAACTGGCATGGTCACTGCTGAGCCTCCCCTGCCGGAGCCTGATCTCAGACAGACCGATCCGGTCCACTTCGGCTTCATCGTGGGTTACATAAATGAGTATCATGGACGTATTTCCTGCAATTTCCCTGACGATATCGATAAACTCATCTTTTAGTTTTTGGTCGAGGTTGGTCAGCGGTTCATCCATCAGGATGATTCGCGGTCGTGCGGCCATGGCCCGGATGATACTGGCCCGCCTGGCTTCCCCGCCAGATACTTCGTCCGGGTATCTCCCGGTAAGGTGTGGGATCCCTGCACGTGAAAAAAGGTCAGATACGAGGCTATTGCGTTCCTTTTTTGGGATCCGGCCCATGCCGAATAGCACATTTTCCGCAAGGGTCATATGGGGCCACAACGCGGGCGCCTGGAAAACAAAACCAATTGAACGGGAATATGGGGGCTCTGCCCACCCTGGGCCGCTCACCATGCGATCGTCAAACCAGACTTCCCCACGGTCTGGCACATCGAGGCCCGCGATGATCCGAAGGAGGGTTGTTTTTCCGCTCCCTGAAGCCCCGAGGATTGCAATGGCCCCACCATCGTTCACGGTAAAAGAAACCCGGTCCAGGGCTACATGACCGTTAAATTCCCGTGTTACATTATCCACCCGGATCAATTCTCTCCCCTCCTGATGTTTGTATGTTCATGGGTATGAGATCTTCGCAGGGTCCTTAATACCAGGAGAAACACCATGCCAGACAGCAGGACCAACCCGGCAAGGAGAAGGCTCAGTTGTGCAACACTTCCCGATGCCCCGTAATGGAGATAATTATACAGCCTGATCGTGAGGGTGGAACTGCCGGGTGGAATTACCATGATTGTCCCACCAAGCTCCCCGAGCGTGAATGCAAACACCAGGTAGGCGGACATAAAGATTCCCGGGAAAAACAGGGGTAATCGAATATTTGTCCATTCACGAATAATTCCTGTTGAAAAAATCTGCCCTGCCTCGATGAGGGTCTTGTCCGTTATGCGGAGCTGTGCACACAGCACGATCGCAGCGATGGGTATGAACCGGAATATGCTGACAAGGACCGGCAGGATGACCCCCCCGGTGACGGGTTCGAGGATGGGACTATTGAATATTGTTAAGAGACCAATCCCTGCAAGTGCTGCCGGAATGGCAAGCGGGATCATGCTGATCCCCCACCAGAGGCCGGACCAGCGGTGATACCGGGACATCTCACGTGCGGCGGCCATAGCCGGGGCAAGGCAGAGACCCGCAGCAAGGAGAGCTGTGGTAAAACTAAACAGGATATCGTTGTACATCGCGGTGGTAATGGTTACATTCTGGCCTGCGATCGCAGAACCGATCAGGAAGACCAGTACAAAACAGGTTCCAAGGACTGTAATCCCAATCGCAACCTGCGTTAAACGGTTAAACCATCCCGGCCAGCGGAAGCCCGTGACACGGTCTGCCCTATCCCACGATACGTTCTGAAATGCCTTTTTCATGTTGTACTGGGAGAAGTAAACCCCGAAACCTGCAATAATCATCAGGGGTATCGCAAGAATGAATGCATGTGCAGCCTGGTTATCAGCACTGAATTGTGCAAATATCTCCAGTGCGTAGACATTTACTGAACACAACGAAGGGACTGTATAATCAAGCATGCTGAAGATGAAAACCAGTCCTGAACCGGCGAGGACCAGCGGTGCTGCCAGGGGAAGGATAATACGGCGGTATACCTGGATATCAGGTGCCGCCACCCGTCCAGCTTCGATTTTTTCCTGCTCTACAAGCCGGAGCCCGATAAAGGCAAAAACGGTGAGGAGGGGGAGATACATCATCACCTGGACCCACCAGGCAGAAAACCATCCGGTAATCGGAAAAAACGAGGACCACGCGAAATAATACAGGGTTGATGGGAGCGGGACAAAAACCAGGAGGGCCCAGGGGATATACCCTGTGATCCCACGGCTGTTATTCCAAAGATACGTCCCGGCGAGTACCCCGATGACCGTTACGGATACGGAGACGGCAAGGGCGAGTATGACACTGTGTACCAAAAGACCAAGGGCCCTGCCCGATGGGAGGGCAAACCCCGCCGCTTTCATTGGGTCCATTGCAATAAACCGTATGGTCTCGAACAGGAGCGGAGTAAGCGGGGTAATGACTACGAGCAGAAAAATGAGGAGGAATAGGATATGCAGGTAACCCTGGTAGCCCGACCTGATCATTGACTTCAAGATCGCAGGCCTGTGACCGTTCATTCCCGTTACCGCATGAAAATATCGGAAAGTTCCTGGCGTGCCCTGTCATTTTGTGTGGCTACGCTGGTCATTGATACATTCATCATTCGAATTCCCGAAACATTCAGGCACCCCTTTCCGGTCGTGTCAGGCCGGAGGGGGATCTGGATCCAGCGGCTTTTCATCAGATCATGTTCAACGTCCTGGCTGAGGAGATAATCGATAAAGACCTTCCCCTCTGTGGGATTAGGCCCCCCTGCAATTAACGCTACGGTATTTGGTATGATGAATGTCCCTATTCCATTGCTTTCCTGGTCTGGAATAATTACTCGGACCGGTGATCCCCTGGCGATTGCTTCGCAGGAATCGTCCGTATCGGTCACTCCAATGTATAAATCTCCTTTTTCAACAAGTTCACGGACGACGGAATTACCATCGACGACCCGAACCCCCTTATCCTTCATTCCCTGGTAATATGCCCGGGCTGCATCAGGACCCAGGTATGCATAGAGTGCCGAGGCATGGGTGGCTGTCGTGCCAAACATCGGGTTCGCAATACCGATCCGATCTCCCGGGGCGGTGCTGTCTGCCAGTGTTAATATTGAATCCGGGGCCTGGCTCTCATCCAGGTACCGGGTATTGATGAGTAGTACCCTGGCCCTTCCACCAAGTCCTACCCAGTACCAATCCGTATCGTGGTACTGGGAAGGGACATTTTCCACGTCCCGGGGGTGGTATGGTGCAAGGACCCCCTCTTTCCGGAGGTCAAGGGTTTGCGCAAACTCCCCGCTCCAGAACACATCCGCCCGTGGATTTGCTCTCTCAGCAATAAGCCTGTTGACGAGGCCGGTGGTCTTTGCCGCCTCAACATCATACACTGCCCGGACCCTTATATCGGTACGGTTCTCAAATTCCAAAAAGACCGGTTCAGAATAGACCTGGTCCACAGAAGTGTACACGATCACTTCCTTTTTTACGGAAGCGGGATGCGTTGCCAGGCAGCCTGCAAGGATGCAGGCGATCAGTACAAAGGCTCCGATAGACAGAGCGATCAGCCGGGCAGTCGTGATTTGTTTCGTCATGGTAATTTCACCGCTTTCATTCCAGGAATTCGCAGGAATATTCCCCTGTATCCCATTATTTTGAAATCTGAAGGGCATCGGGTTAACCCATGATAGCCGTGTATCAAGTGGGATAGCCTCGTGTGCCTGAAATGTTTCGGCTCTTACATAAACGTAACGAAGGATGTATTTAAGCGTTCATAATTTATCCGGCATATCCCGACTTCCGGGAATGAATTCACCTACCGGACGAACGGTGGAAGGGATCCTTCTATCCTGGCATTTTTTCCGCCAGAATTTTTCGTGTTTATGAGTTGTATTAACTTTTTCATCCCTGGAAAAATTCCCTCCTGGACGTGAACTCGTCAGTTGTCCGCCTGCATAAGTTACGAAACTTTAATACTTGGAACGTAATATTTCCACTATTATATCATATGTTCCTTGAGTGGTGGGGTGTTTTAAGAAGATGAATTTCCAGGAGGTGGAATACAGGCTCTCGGGTCTTTCGGAGCAGGTGAGGAATGGCCAGATAACCCGGGAACAATATTCTGCAGCGGTGAACCAGTTACGTGTTGTTGATGCATCGGGGAAAACATGGCAGCCGAATCCTGGAGGGCCTGGTTGGTTGTTCTGGGATGGGGCGGCCTGGCGCCAGGGTAATCCCCCTGGTCAGACTCCTGTCCCGACTGTTGGTGAGGTATCCACGCCGCGAAGTATTTCAGAGTTCCGGGACCAGTTGATTGATTACAAGACGTTTCGAAAGATCAGCAAGGAAGTCCCCCTTGCAAAGAGGCCCCAGAAATGGTGGGATCTTTTTTCCATCCTTGGCGGTGTGGTTGGGGCAATTATATGGATAATCTATTCGAAAGAGAATTTAGACTTTATTACTCCGATTATAATGATCGCGCTTCCGGTTATCCTTGTCTGGTTCCGGAAGGATATTGACAACCTGCTGCTGCCGCTCCAGCCCACGCGGAAAAAAATTCCCATGATGCTATTGGTTGGAATCGGTATTGCCCTCCCGTTCCTGACTGCCTTTATTCTCTATAATATTTTCCATTTATCGGAATATTCCCTGATCCGTACGAACCTGATTATCGGAGTATTGGGTGCATATATTCTTGTCAGGAGCCCTGTACTTGCCCAGGCCACGCATCAGATCCCAGGGAGGGGAAGGCCAGCGTTTCTCCTGATGGTGTTTTGTCTCCTGTTTATCGTGGCCCCGGTAATTGCTGACGATTGTTTACGGGACCCCACCCGTGCTGAGGATTGCCTGCGGACGCCTGGGTTTGCTGAAATTATCGCGGGTACAGCGGCCGCTGGTCTTTCGATCCTTGTCAACGGACCTATTATTATCCAGATTGTTGCTGCAGGCGCTGCCGGGAGTGGTGCTGATGGTTCCGGCGGTAAACCGGGTGGTTCCGGAAAGATATACGGTACCGGGACAGCGGACGATCCTTATCGTGATGATGGCGCAATTGGTAAGGTAGGACCGGATGGAACGATCACACCCTATCCGGAAGCCGTGAACCGGCCTCCCAAAATCTTTGGAACCGGCAATGAAGGTGACCCTTATACAGATATTCCGCCGACCTCTCCACCCGTGCAGCCACCATCATCACCCCCTACACCATCGGTTCCGCCACTGCCAGTCTCACCAGTAATTCCAGTGCCCCCAATCATCACCCCGCCGACCTCTCCACCGGTACAGCCACCATCAGCACCCCCGACACCGCCGGTTCCGCCACTGCCGCCGGAGCCACCAGTAACTCCTGTGCCCCCAACCACCCCACTGCCACCTGTAACCTCGCCACCGGGCCCTTCGGAGAAACCAGAAACCGGAGAAGGTGACGGGAAAAAGTCTGACGATGCGAAAACAGAGGGAGAAGATGAAAAAACAGTCCCTGAAATAATAATTGACACCGCTGATAGCACAAAGAAGACTATCGACAATATTAATGAGCAGGTGGACAAAGCGAAAGAGGTTGTTGACAACAATTTTTCACAGGAGACGAAAGATAAATTCGATAAATTTCAGAAGGGTTTAAAAGAATATTCCGATAAACTGAGTAAATATGCAGAAAAAGCAAAAGAAAATGCTGAATGGGCCAAAGAACATATCGATGAAATAAAAGGACTCAAGAAAAACCTAGAGGAAATCAAGAAAAATGTTGATGAATTTAACGAGTCTACGAAAAATATACAAATAGACCCAAGATCACGAACCATTATATCGGTTGGGATAGGCACCGCAGATGCATTAGGCAGGGGTTTTGATAAGGTCATTACAAAGACATTTGGGAAAAAGGTCGCGGATGCAATTGGGGCAAAAGATCTCGGGAAAAATGTTAAAGATACAGGAGAGAAAATCGTTGATGGTGCAACAAAGAGCAACCAGCAGTTCCAGGATGAAGCGACAAACTGGGACGATGGTGGTGCCGGAAGCGATACAATTAAGGATTCTATGGGTGGAGATTACCAAAAGGCCAAAGATCAGATAGGAAAACAGGTGGATATTGATAAGATCAGGAAACAACAGGCCCAGGAACAAAAAACTGCAGAGGACAAGCTGAAATCGTACCACCCGCCACCCGGCAAACCAACAGATCCGTGGCATAACTGGTATCCTTGGAATTGGAAATTCTTGTGATTATTATGGAAGAAAATTCAGTAGAAACCGTTGCAATCGCTTTGTACCAGGACGTACTTCATATTCATGAAAAACTCCAGCAGCCTGGTGAGTCAGATCAAAACCGGGGAGCATTACAGGGACTGGAAACGAAATTATCTGGGGTTCTTGAATATCTTGCAGGACTTGAGTGCAATGATCCTGTCCTTATGAGTATCCGGGTGGCAACGTACGCATTAATGGCAGAAACGCGAATACACGAGGCGTTCCTCGAAACGGATGAACATTCAGAACAGGCCTTGCTGAAAAATTCCCTGTTGCCTGCAAGGACTGCAATAAATCTTGCCCAAAAAGAAGAAAACGTCACATTCCAGAATTTTGTCCGTTCACAGGTTGCGAATAGTCTGTCAAATGCACTTATGATTGCAAAACCGGAACTCCGGCAGGAGATTCTTGGACTTCTCACAACCTGCGTTGGGGAATTTGACACAACCTCAAGTAAGATCCAGGAATTCAGGAAATCTGGAATTATGTACTATAATACTGGTGTCCTCTGGGTGAACGAGTTTGGAGATGTGAAAGATTTGAATGAACGGGCATATTTCCTCGAAATTGCCTTAAAAAATTTTGAAACTGCGGCAGAATGTTTCTACCAGGATGGGAATGAGGAATTTCTTTCACGTGTGAAAAACCATACAAGTAGCATTAAGGACCAGATAAGTGAAATCAGGAGCCGTCCTGGTTATTATGAAATATCTGAAGCAACTGTAAAAGCAAAGGCTGCAATTTCACCACCACAACCTATAAACGCGCCTCAACAACCCCCCACACCTACTCCGGTAAGAACTACGATGCGTCAATGCCCGGTTTGTGGAAAAGAAATAGGGGGGAGTGGAAAATTTTGTTTTTCATGCGGAGCCCCTGTTCCGGTTCAAAAAATAGTGGAGAAACAGGATTTATTCTGCCCTTCCTGCCACACCCCACTTGTGCCTGGGAAAAAGTTCTGCGGAAATTGCGGGGTATCAGTAATACAGGTACCCACCCCACAGGTAACGGTACCCTCTTCCACATGTCCAAACTGTGGGTCAGCCTTCATTCCAGGGAAGAAATTCTGTGGAAAATGTGGTACTGCAGTAAGTTCTTCCATGCAACAACCACAGATAAAAATAGGGAATAATTGTCCCCACTGTGGATCACCTGTTGAACCAGGTCAGAAATTCTGTGGAATATGTGGGGCAAAGATGTTCTGAAGGATCCCCCGATTTTTCTCCCAGACTTACGAATCTGGATGAAATGAACGGTCTAACCGGTCACCATTATTTATCGAAATACTTATATTTTCCCGCACAGAAGGGATGTATCTGAGATATAGTCTCTTATATTATGGAACATGGGACTATTCCAAGGGATTTGTAACTATGGCAGACCCAAATAATCCATCAGGTAAAATTTGTCCGCAATGCGGTGCCGTTTCTCCATATACTGAAGATTTCTGCAATGAATGTGGTGCAAGGTTACCATTAGAGACCGCGTGTCCGGCATGCAGTGGAAAAATCCCTGCCGGGGAGAAATTCTGTAACTCCTGCGGGAGTCCGGTTTCCCCACCGCCGCTCCCTTCCATTGGTACGAGTGCACCACCACTTCCGCCATCACCGATCGCGCTGCCAAACCCACCGGTGGTTGACCGTCAACAAGGGGGTAGTAAACCCGTACCTGGGAAAGGACCACGGAAATTTATGATCCCAGCCATTATTGCGGTTGTAATTATTGGGGTGCTCGCGGCGATAATACTGGTTGGTATTCCCGGACCCACAACATCTGGCAAAGCTACAATTTCCCATGCCTTCGAAGGGGACTGGCAGGTCGAGAACTCCGCAAATTCCGGGAATGTCGAGTTATACAGGATCACTATTCTTCCAGATGATACAGTTACCGTATCCGTTCCTGAGTCGAAGAACGTTAAATTTTCCGCTACATTGTCGGATGGTGGATCAACCCTGAAAGGTACTCTTTCAGATAGTGCCACCGGGGCATCAGGGCCTTTCACACTCGCCCTTTCTGATAAATATCATTTCAGCGGTACCTGGCTGGTCAAGGGACATAGTTATGTAATAACAGGTCAGATCCATGGGAGCACGGTTTGAGCTGGTGGTGCCGAAAGAGGTGAAAAGGCGCCGGATTCTAACTACACTGGTAACGGTAGTCCCGATATCAGCCAACCTGGCGGGGTATTTCAGAACAAAGATGGGACCTCGGGACCAAATTCCCCCTATGGTATTTTTTACCGATACCGTTACGGATCACCTGGGATCTTGACCAGGGATTTAAAAAATGATCATGGTCCCCATTGATAGAAATTCGGTAATGAAAGTTCAGGGTCCCGGTATCTTTCTGGTCCATCTGACCGAGGTGAACGGGACAAATCCTCGAGTAAAAAGAAAATGAATTTATATCTATGCAGATGGTCTGGCCTTTTATATCTTTAGGATGGATAAAATCCAAGTACCTACCCCCGCAGGCGAAGAAACAAGGGATCGGGAGATCGTACGTAACCCCGGTGGGAGGTCCCGGGGAGGAAGAGGTAGCTTGGCTTCGGCCCGGTAGTTGCATGGCATGCGGGCCACCATTAGTCCCGGTGAAGATTGTTTTATATTCTGGGGGCAAAGATTTCTTGAATGCTTTTTGTTTTCGTCAAATTTACGAACCATGATGAAATGGGAAATTTTAATGACCTCACTCTCTATCGAAATGCTTATCTTTCCCCGCACAGAAGGGATGTATCAGGGATCGCAGTTCTTCACACCAGGAAGGAATAGACGATTCCCGGGATTGTAACTATGGCAGACCAATATAATCCACCAGGTAAGATTTGCCCGCGATGCGGTACCCCCTCTCCCTATTCCGAAGACTTCTGCAATAAATGTGGAGCAAGGTTACCTGCGGAAACCGTATGTTCCACCTGTGGTGAAAACATTCCACCCGGGGAAAAGTTCTGTAGCTCGTGTGGGGCACCGGTTTCCCCACTGCAGCCATCTCCCCCGGCCATGAGTGCCCCACCATATCCGCCACCACCGGTTGGGCCACCAATTGCACCGGTGATTGACCGTCAACAAGGTGGTGGTGCCCCAGTACCTGGAAAAGGACACCAGAAATTCCTAATTCCGGCCATCATCGTGGTTGTTATTATCGTCGCGCTTGCGGTTGTCGTGCTGGTTGGAATTCCCGGCCAGCCGAAATCAGCCCTGGTCAATCCCGGGACATCAACTCCTGCCGTAGCGGCAATTTCCCGTGCCTTCGAAGGCGACTGGCAGGTCGAGAGCACCGCAAATTCCGGGACTGCTGAACTCTACAGGATATCGATTCTTCCTGATAATACCGTTACGGTATCAGTTCCTGCGTGGCCAAAAATGCAAATTTCCGGTACTTTGTCGGATAGCGGGTCAACATTGAAAGGTACCTTTTCGGACGGTGCTACCGGGGAATCAGGGACGTTTACACTCGTCCGCTCCGATAACACTCATTTCAGCGGTACCTGGCTTGTTAAGGGGCACAGTTATACGATGACCGGTCAGAAAGGCACCCAGGTTTCACAACCGGCGACATACGCGGCGGGAACAACATCGGCTCCCCGAACGTCCGTAACCCAGACAACTGTGGCCCAGGGGTCGTCCATCCGGGCCGGTTTCAATACTGACAAGATCTCAGGCTCAATTCCACTGACAGTGTCCTTCAGTGATACTTCCACGGGATTGCCTGACCAGTGGAGCTGGGATTTCGGTGACGGGACTCATTCAACCGAGAGGAACCCGGTCCACACGTTTAAAACCGAGGGGAGCTTCACGGTAACCCTGATTGTTGAAAAGAACGGGCAGACCTCCTCAAAATCATTAGTAATTTCAGCATCGTCGCTTCCGCTAAATGCGAATTTCGTCGCAGACCCGACTTCCGGAAACGCTCCGCTCACGGTGACATTCACCGATACCTCCACGGGAGCCCCTACAACCTGGATATGGCAGTTCGGAAACGGACAGGTATCCTACGATAGAAACCCGGAGATCACGTACCAGGGACAAGGAGCCTACACGGTACAGCTGACCGTGGAGAAGGGTGGGGTCCAGAGTAAAAAGAGCATGACGATTTATGTAAACCCTGCACCTTCCGTTTCAAACCCTGTGACAACTGCTGTGCCAAAGATAACGACGTCTGCGGTCACGACAACCGTCAGTACCGCCAGCGGTTCATTTGTTGGATATTGGACGGTATCGGTTGGTAGTTCGACTGAGTACTATACGTTCAACCTGCCGGTGGGAAATTCGATTGATGGCACATTTGGCGGGCAGGACTTCTCCTATGCGACATTTAAGGGGACCCTTTCTAATGGAGGGACCGTCGTTACGGGAACGTACAAGGATATCCTCCTCGATGTAACCGGGCCCTTTAAATTTAGCTTAACTGACGCAAATCATTTCACCGGGACCCTTGTCGATTCAGGGGTAACATACACGGTAAAAGGATCAAAGGAATCGATTTAAAGTAAAATTCAATTTTTTTTATTCACGCGGGTAACTGGCAACGTGGTTCTTGACTGAATTAGTACCTTTGGGCATTAGTAAATTACCCTGTATCACGCTCTATTGCAGTATGCGACCCTGCCAGGTGCCTTACTATCCTAGTGAGATCTCCAGTTCTAATCCAGTTGAGGGTCGGGTTCTCCATCATTGGCAGTACAATCCTGGCTGCCTGGTACTGGAATACTGTTGTTCCCTTGGGGGATTGGTCTAGTGGTACAACAATTTTCATGGACTAATGTCCGTTGGTTTACCTGGTTAATTCAAGCGTTAAAAATCAGGTCCCATTTCAGACAACAATATTTTACCTGCTGGTGATCCATCCTGCACGATCTGCTCCCTCATACCTGCCAAGATCGAACTGAAATCACAATAGAATATTAATAACCTCTGATGACAAATGCCTGCTATGAAGGGGCCGAATCTTCTATCCTGCGGGATTATTCTCCTCACTATTGTCCTGATGTCCGGAACCGTGACCGGGGCGAGGTATACACCTACGCCAACGGTTGATTATGCAGAAATACAGGCGTTTAATTCGGTTAATGATGCGTCGCTTGCGCTTTACGCCGGTCAGAATGCGTTACAGGCCGGAAGGTACGAGGAGGCCCTGGTGCAGTATACCCGTACCACAGAGCTGGACCCGTCGTGGATGGCGGCCTGGTACTTAAAGGCCTACAGCCTGGTAAAACTGAACCGATCCGAAGAGGCGTTGACCGCGGTGGACCAAGCCCTGGTCCTGGAATCGTCAGACCGTGATTCTAACAACTTAAAGGCGGAAATCCTTGAAAATCTCGGGCGCCGGAATGAGGCCGCGAATTACCGGAGGACTCCTGTATCATCATCTCCTACCCCCTCCGCCCCTGTGCCAGTAACGACGGTGAAAAAGTCCCCGCTACACCCGGCGACGATCGTAATCGGATTTATCAGTATTGCATGGATCGGAAGGAAGCATGGAAAGGGTACCTCTTTTTCCGGGACCCATGAAAAAAAATGGGTGAATAATGAATAACAACGAATGGAAATGGGTTTATATCTCGCTGATCGCAGCGGTGCTGTTTATTATTCTCATGTTTATGGCAAGCGGGACCATGGACGGAATGTCAGGGGGGTACGCGGTGATGTTTATCTCATTTTTCCTGACACTCTCCTCATTTGCCGTTGCGTTGCTTTTCTTCACCCGGGCAAGGGCAATGGATGACATACTTCGCGGAAAAAACCTGCTTGCCCACTGGGTCTACCCGGTAGAAGAGACGCGTAAAAGTGCAGAACGTGAATTTGTAAACTATAAAGAGTCCAACCGGGCCCTGCTCTACGTAGTAGGTGGTTTTATCTTTATTGCGATGCTCCTGATGATCATCTTCGGAGAGGAAGCTGGGGTTACTACTGCCGGAATACTCTTCATCGTGCTCATCATTATTGCCATTGTCT
>JBAXMF010000032.1:0-12493 GCA_037134435.1 Methanomicrobiales archaeon
CCTGCAAGTAAAATTGACAGGTAAGTTCATGTATCGATGTTCAAAATACCTTTAATTTCGGGGTAAAATATATACATCTGAGCAGCTAAATAAGTGGTATACTCAAAGGAGTAGGGTTATTTTGGAGAACAAACGTTGGATTGAAGAAGAATCTGACCTACAACAGCCGCGTCCGGCCGGGGCGTTACATATTAAAAGTTGAATTATAGCTTTATTCACTATCATTTTAGCTTAAAAATCTCAATATTTGCTTTTTTTTTCTTGTACTGTTAACCTCATACTCAATAAGAGGGTTTCGCGAATGAAATCAGTAATTAACGATTCGGCAAGGAGCCAGGGGAAACGGATCAACTTACCGTTGGGAAACGCCCGCGTTTTATTACCAATCCTGCACCCTTACTTTTGGGAAACGGGATTTAGTCCATGGATCAGTTCTTTTCAGTTGGAACAATAACGCCGACTCTTCCTACTTTTCCGTCAGAAAGCCTAACCTTAATCCCGTGCGGGTGAAATGAGGAGTTCGTGAGGATCTCGCCAACAATGCCCCGGGTCTTTCTTCCTGTCCTCTGGTCCTGCTTCTGGATGATATCGACCAGCAAACCGTTGCTGACGCATGTCCTGTGCCGTCCGTCCTGTGTTGGTATCATAAATAAATTCCTTGTTATTAAAGTTTAAAAAAAAGAAAATTTCAGATATACCGGGCCTTTTTCGAAAGTTTTCGGGGAGTATAGAGAGGACGGTATGGCATGGAGCCGATATCCTGCCGGATTACGGCAATAACCTCCGGTTCCGTGAGCGTAACTTTGTGAGGTTTGTCTTTTGCAGATTCTTTCCGGATGGTAACGGTGAGTTTCCCGCTTTCGACTTCGGCATCCCCGACAACGATCACATAGGGTACCCAGTCCATCGCAGATTCCCGAATCTTCTTGCCGACACTTTCATCGCGGTCATCGACGTCTGCACGGATAAACGCCTGGTTCAGCCTTTCCGCAATATCTGCTGCAAACGGGAGGTGTCGTTCAGCCACCGGAACTACGCGGGCCTGGGAAGGCGACAACCAGACGGGCAGCATTGGTACTTCCATCGAAGCGGTGCTTTCAAGGATGGCGCAGATTACCCGCTCCACGCTGCCGGTTGGTGAGCAGTGGAGGATAGGCGGATGGACTTCTGTTCCGTCCATCAGGTGGTACTTGATATCGAACCGTGCGGCACTCTCGACGTCAATCTGCACTGTCGGGTTTTCAATCGGGCGTCCCTGGCCATCTATTGCGGCAAGATCAATCTTTGCAATCCAGTAATGAACCCGGTCAGAAAGGATCTCTATCAGGAGTGGCATACCTGAATCTGCTACGACCTTCTTTACCCAGTCTTCGTGCTCCGCATAAAAATCACCAGTACACCGGAAGACCCCAACGAGTTCGGTACCGAAGTCTTCCCCTGTTTTCAAGCCCATGGCGAGCTGTTCTTCAAAGCACTTCAGTGCTTCCGGCATATCGGTGCAGAGGGAGTGCATATCGGGCATCGTAAATGCCCGCAGCCTCTTCAGCCCGATGACCTCCCCTTTCTGTTCATGACGGAACGAGTAGGTGGAGAGCTCGTACATCTTCATCGGCAGGGTATTCGGGGAGATATGCATGTCCCGCATGATTGAGAACATGCCGAAACATGCAGCAAACCGCAGCATCATGTTCCGGTTCCCACTCTTGAAACGGTACTGGCGCTCACCGAATTTATCGGCGTGCTCGTAAATTGCACGGTCGCCGAGGTCGTACATTACCGGGGTCTCGACAGGGGTCCCGCCATAGGGAAGGATCATCTGGAGCACGTAGTCGGCAAGGAGGTCCCGGATAAGCTTCCCGCGGGGCAACCAGCGGAGGTGCCCGACGTCGCTCGCGGGTTCGTAATCGACAAGTTCTTTGGACCGCATCAGTTCGACATGAATGGGTTCCCCGCCTGCGGAAGTCTGTTCACCGAGTTCCTTCCTGACAAGACAGCCAAACGGAGTTTTGTCTTTGTACCCGGAGACATCGTGCCGTTTCCCGTCGGGAGTCATCACGAAGAATTCGTGGGTAACGCTACTTTTCACCTTAATAGGGGCACCTTCACCCGGAACAATAGTCTTTGAGAGCTCTGACAGTGGGTGACCCTTGCAGGAGAGGGAAAAAGACTTGTACCAGCCGAACGGTGCACGTTTGACATCGAAATCTACTTTCAGTTCACGTTCGAGGGCCTGGAGGACCGAGATAGCCACGTCCGGGTTTGCAAGGTCACTTGAGAGGTGGGCATACGGGTACAACATGACATTTTTCACAGCAAGTTGTCCGGCGGTCTTTCTGACCTCGTCTGCGGCCTGTGCTACGACACCGTTAATATCATCCTCGTCGACTGATTCAACTGCACAAAAGACAATCAGGGTCTCTTTCTGCGAGTCCTTGAGGACGGCACCTTCCTCGGCCATCCGGGTCTTCTTTTTCGCTTCGTATTCAATAAAATCTGAGTGTATCAGAAGAAGTCGCATAATTCATCTCCGGAATACTAAAATCATCCCAATCAAATGTGATTTCATACGGTATATATCCATTCAACGAGATTTTTCGTTCTCGTGGTACCGTGAGAGAGTCGCCTGTCTCTGGTTCATGTATTTTGCATCCCTTTTCAAATTGTACGGCCGTAACGCACGTTCAGTGGTATAGAATACCAGTTGTCCGATCGGCATGCCTGCATATACCTTCACCGGACGCTGGTTGACATTGCACATCTCAAGGGTGATCGACCCGGTAAACCCTGCGTCGATCCATCCCCCAGTCTGGTGGAGTTCAACGCCAAGCCTCGCGATACTGCTTTTTCCTTCGATACTTGCCACGATATTGTCAGGGAGTGATATAACTTCAAACGTCTCCGCGAGCATAAACTTCCCGGGTTCGATAACAACAGAATCTGCGGTCATTTCCTTTGTATCTGACGAGATTGTCTCCTTCTGGTAAGGGTCAATCACCCCGTCCCCGGGCTCGTACCATACAAAATGGTCCCCGAGACGGATATCAAGGGAGTTCGGCTGTACAAGCTTTGGGTCGAACGGGTCTATGGTGATATAGCCCCTGTTGATGCGGTCAAGGATCTGCCAGTCGACAAGGATCATTCTTTTTATTATGCAACCGGCTCCCACATAACTGCTCTGAAGGAAAAGTCCCGGAGAACATGCCACAGGAACATGCCCAGCCTGCCTGCAGGAATAAGAAAATTGTGCCTCGTCTTCAGGGGTGGGTCCGTCTCGTCATTCCACCCTTGATTCATCCCGGGCAGGGTGAGGGGCCTGGCCATGCCCCACGTGTCGCTCGCGTTCCAGTTCACAAATTGTTGGATCAATGTGGAATTCCGCCCGGCGGAGCAGTCCGTGAACCGTGCTGGCTTCCCGTGCAGTAAGCTGTGTCCTCCCGAAGATCCGGCGCATCATCAGCATCGTATTCTCCCGTTTGAATGGAGGATGATCAATCTCGTCGAGGAACCGATCGATATGCAGGTAGAGGTACTCCATTTCCGTACGGTTCGCAAGGAGATATTCCCCCCGGGGTATGTGGGCGAGCTCGTAACATACCACCCCGACTGCGTGGGATAAGTTCAGGATCGGGTAATCCTGTGATGTCGGGATCGTGCAGATCATGTCGCATCTCTTTACCTCATCGTTGTTCAGGCCCCAGTTCTCCCGGCCGAACAATATCGAGATAGTCCCGTTAATATCCTTGATATGTTCACGGATCTCCCCGGGGGTGAAATATGGCATACGCATCGACCGGCAGATTGATTTGCTGACCTCCCCGGTCGTGGCAATCGTAAGACAACTTTGTTGGAAAACTTCTTCCAGTGTGCACGTTATTGCTCCCGAAAGGACGTCCTGTGCATGGGAAGCCCGCAATAATGCATCCTCACCAATCCGGCAGGGATCGATTAAGACCAGACGTGAAAACCCGAAATTTTTCATCACGCGGGCGCTAAACCCAATATTGCCCTCGTATAAGGGCGCCACCAGGACAATCTGGATATCCGGCATGCAAGATCAAAAATAAAAATCAGTATTACTGGACGGCCCTGACCGTCGCTTTCAGCACTTCAACACCCTTTTCATAGACCGCGTTCCCGACGACAATCGTATCCGCATACCGGGACATTTCCGCGGCCTTTTCAGCAGAATCAATACCGCCGCCATAATAGAGTAGCGATTCGTCAAGCGCATCTGACGCAGCTTTGACAACCAAAGGGTCCCCGTAGATACCGCTGTATTCAATATACACGATGGGGAACCGGAGGTACCGGTCGGCAATAGAGGTGTAGGCTGCTACGTCCACAGGAGTAAGATTACAGATCGACTTCGTCACCTTCCCGACAGAGGAGTCCGGGTTCAACACAATGTAGGCTTCAGGAACAACTTTGTCCCATTCAATTTCCTGGGTTTTCACCCATTCCATGTGTTTTCCCACAATCCAACGGACATCCGTCGTATTCAGCACACTTGGCACGTACAGGTACTCAATCCCGTCAAAAATGACAGCTTCAGGACCGGCAGGTTCCACTACGAGAGGTAGTCCGTAGGTGGCGACCTGGTGCTTCAGGGTCATCAGGTTCTCAACCGTTACATTCAGGGTCCCGGATAGCATTAGTGCATCGGTGCCGCTGGTCGCTACCTCTTCAACTGCCTTCGCGTTGAGTTTCTTGTCAGGGTCAAGCTTGGTCACGTGGACCCAGTTTTTCCAGTGTGCGTGCGTCATACGAATCTGTTGATCTTTTGTTGTCCGTTGTTTCAGGCCTTTGCAACGGCCCGGTATTCTTTCTGGTACTCGAGGATCTTCTCTTTAGGGATCCCCGTTTTCTTTGAGAGGTCTTCGGGACTGGCCTTGTCCAGCCGGTCACCGTTGAAGATCCCTGCACGGTAAAGTTTACCGATCGCAGCTTCGCCAATACCACGAATTGCGAGGAGCTCGGCCTTCCCACGTTCAAGCTGGACCTTGCTGATCTTTTCAGGGGCCGGCTTATTAAGCGCTTTCGCGATGGTTTCCACATGACGGTAGACGGTCTCCGGGTTGATCCCGGTCATCTCGCTGATTGCTGCAGGGTGGTGGCTGATGAAATCAAGGGGTGTGATAATACCTGCATGGTGGTATTTCTTAAGGCTGACCGCAGGAATACCAATATCCCGAAGGACACGTTCGTTGGTAATCCGTTTTGCTTCAGCCTGGAGGTTCTCTGCTTCTACTTCACCCATTCCGACACTGCGGAGTAACTGCCGGTCTGCTCCTGCAAGACCTTCCACATCGTCGATCCCGGAACCATGGAGTTTCTTTGCGATAGCGGAATGGCTGCGGCCCCGTCGTGGCGGGAGATGCTTTCGTACGAATTTCCGGCATTCCGAACGTTTTCGCAGAAGTACTAACACTTCTTCTGCCCCGTTCACCAGTTTTTCCGCACTTTCCCGGGAGAGGCCGGTTGCGGCCATAATCCCGTCCTGCCCGGATTTTACGACTTCGTAGACCGTATAGATATGCTTTTTCTGGAGATTGTCCCGGATCTCGTCGGTCATCGTGGGGACCAGGTCGAGGGTCTCCTTGTTCGACGTGATATGGTGGCAGAGCGGACATCCAATCTCCCATGGGCGTGCACCTTTTTTTACCAGCGTTACATGGTGAAGATGATGCTTTTGACATACTTCGTCAGTACGTACGGCGAAGCCCCACATAACCATCGGAAGCCCGATATTGAAGGTGCATTCCGGGTAGTTGGTACAGCCGATGAATTGCGCCTGGCTACTTAAATGACGAATACGAATATCTTTTCCGCAGGCCGGGCATGGACCGAGCGTCATTTCCTCGGCAGTCTGGTCCATGATCGCATCACCTATCTCCTGTCCGTGCGCCTCCAGCTGGTCGAAGACACGGTGGAGCATCTCCCGTGATTCACTGACTACGTCGTCCCTGTCCCGTGAGCGTTCCTTTATCAGGTTCATGTGGTCTTCAAGCATCTGGGTCATATCGGGCTTTGTAATCGTATCCGCATGGTCCGCGAGTGACCCGATTACGGCCATCCCTACAAGGCTTGGTCGCAGCGGGTTCCCTTCTACGTATTTTCTTGAGACGAGCTTCCCGATCACCTCGTGGCGGGTGCTCTTCGTCCCGAGCCCGAGTTCCTCCATGCGCTGGATGAGCTTCGCCTGGGTGAAGCGGGGTGGCGGCAGTGTCTCCTTCTCCTCGATCTTCTTTTCCTTGATAGGGAGTTTTTCACCCTCGGTAAACAGGGGAAGCACATGGTCTTTTGCTTCGCTGTAAGGGTAAACCTTACGCCACCCGGGCTCGACAAGGACACCACCCGTGGCCGTGTAAGGTTCCCCACCCGCATCGAAATTGACTTTCATGGTCTTCCATTGTGCATCAGGGGAGAGGGTTGCAAGGAAACGGCGTACAACCAACTCATAGACCTTCCACCGGTCATCGCCAATTGCGTCCCTCGTAGCGACACCGGATGGGTGGATGGGGGGGTGATCGGTGGTAGATTTCTTCCCTGCCGTCGGTACAGGCCGCCGGTGTGCCATGACCCATGCGACATCAGTTGAGAACACAGATAGACTAAGGGTTTTTAGCACCCCATTCAGGTCGAGGGTCTTTGGGTATACCGTGTTGTCGGTCCTCGGGTACGAAATAAACCCATTCATGTAGAGGTCTTCTGCTATCCTCATCGAATTTGCTGCAGAAAATCCAAGGCGGGCTGCTGCAACGATGAACCCGGTGGTATCAAACGGTGTGGGGGCCCGGTCCGTCTTCTGGCTCTCTTTAATTTCAGTAACCAGCAACGGTTCCTTTGTGCGGGCATGGGCCGTCTCTGCCGCGGTCTTATCGGTAAACCTTGCCGTTGTATGGCGAGCCTCTACGACCTCTCCGGATTTTTGCGTGGTAAGTGAGAGCAACCAGTATTTTTCTGAAATAAACGCTTCGATCTCCTTTTCACGGTCCACAATCATTGCCAGCGTCGGACTCTGCACGCGGCCGACCGAAAGGATGTTAGCACCGCCACGGCGAGCGGCGAGGCTGATGAACCTCGTCAGGGATGCACCCCACATCAGGTCAATGACCTGTCGTGCCTCCCCGGCAGCGGCAAGGGCAAAATCTATATCGGTCGTATGGGTGAAGGCGTGGTGAATCTCTTCGGGTGTGATGGCTGAAAATCGAGACCGGTCAACCGTGACCTTCGGGTTCACCGCCCGGATCAGTTCATAAGCCTCCTTTCCGATAAGTTCCCCCTCGGTATCATAATCAGTGGCAATTGTGACGCGTTGCGCCTTTTTCGCGAGTTTCTGGATGAGGTGGATAATTTTCTTTTCTGTTGGGACTTTGATGGTCCCGGCATCAATGAGGGTCCGCGGGGTATGTTCCTCTGACCTCCAGTTACTGTACCCCGGCTCGAAATCCACCTCCACCACGTGGCCCCGGAGACCGGTGACCACGTTGTCACCGAAGCTGTAACTCGATATCCCGCCGTCCTTACCCACGGTAACTTTCTCTTTCCCGGCAAGGATTCTGGCTATCCGCTCTGCCGAGATATTCTTCTCAGTGATGATCAGGTGCATGTCGTACCTCTTGTTAGGGGGTATCCGGTTATCATTGTCCCCTCCCGTCCAATGCGTCCCGGAGCATGGCATTGAGTTCTGCAGGGTCTGCCTTGCCCCGGGTCTTCTTCATGACCTGGCCGATCAGGAACATGAACGCTTCCTTCTTCCCGGATTCGTAGTCAGCGACTGCCTGCGGCTGTTCCCTGATCACGTCGGCTATTGCAGCAGGGGCGATGCCGCTGCCCGTTGCTCCGAGGTCAAGGCGTTTTACGACTTGTGATGGGGTCTCAGCCGGCTGCTTCTGCAGGATGCCGTCAAGAATTGCCCTGATCACATCAATGGCATTCTTATCCGTGAGGGTCTTTGATTTGACAAGGTTCACCAGTTCGATCATATGCGATGGTGTAACAGACCCGATGCCCATGTCACGGTAGTTGAGTTCGCCGATCAGCGTATCGGCCACCCATGTCGCAGAGAGAGCCGGGTCTGCGTTTCCTGCGACCTTTTCGTAAAAGTCCGCGAGCTTCAGGTCCCCGGTCAGCGTACGGGCATGGTTTGGAGAACAGCCGTACTGCCTGATGAACCGGGCCCTCCTCGCATCAGGGAGCTCCGGCAAATCGATTAGTTCAACCCACGAACTGACCCGGAGAGGAGAGAGGTCGGGTTCCGGGAAGTACCGGTAGTCCTGCTCCTCCTCCTTGCTCCTTGATGCCGTTGTGATCCCTTGTGTCTCAACGAAATGCCGCGTCGCCTGTTCGATGGGGTGTCCCTTCCGGATCACGTTCCTCTGCCGGGTGATCTCGAAGGTTAGCGCTTTCTCGACCCCCTTATAGGATGAAATATTCTTCACCTCGACCCGGTTTCTCCCCTTGTAGCTTTTCTTCTCGCGATCAAACCACCCTTCAGGCTGAAGTGAGATATTGGCATCAACCCGCAGGGAGCCTTCCTTATCAGAATCAAAAACCGAGAGGTATTCAAGTGTTGCCCGGAGTTTGTTTAAGAAGCGCCGTGCCTCTTTTGGCGACCGCATGTCAGGCTCCGTGACGATCTCAATTAACGGTATCCCTGCACGGTTGTAATCGACAAGCGAGTATCGGGCCCGGTCGACCCCGCCCTTATGGACGAGCCTGCCCGGGTCTTCCTCCATGTGTACGCGGGTGATCCTGACCATTTTTTCACCATTTTCGCCTTCAATTACGAGATAGCCACCTACTGCGAGAGGTTTGTCGTACTGGGAGATCTGGAATGCCTTATCGAGGTCAGGATAGAAATAATTTTTCCGTGAGAAGACGGACTCTAACAGTACTTCGCAATTCAGTGCTTTTGCAACGCGAAGAGCGAATTCGACGGCTTTTTTATTTATTTTCGGGAGCGCCCCAGGAAGACCAAGGCATACAGGGCATGTATGGGTATTCGGACCGTCGCTCCGGTAATCAGTACTGCATGCGCAGAAGAGTTTTGTTACCGTATCAAGCTGGCAATGGACTTCAAGCCCGATGATGGTCTCATCTGCCTCAGGGTGTGGTGGGCTTCCTGTTGCCTGTGAAATATTACCCTGTGACTGTTCAGACCGGGACCCTGCGATTGGACCTGCAGGCATGTTCTCCATGTTCAAACCACCGCCTGTTCGTACGCGAACGCGGTATCGATAACGACCTCGTCTTCGAAGTGGCGTCCCATGATCTGGAGACCGACCGGCATCCCATCAACAGTCCCACAAGGAACTGATATTGCCGGGACTCCGGCGAGGTTCGCAGGCACCGTGAGGATATCCGAGAGGTACATCGAGAGCGGGTCTGCCTTCTCGCCAAGCTGGAACGCGATGGTCGGCATTGTCGGTCCCGCAAGGACGTCAACCTCCTTGTAGAGACGCATGAAATCTAATTTCACCTGCTGGCGTGCAGCCTGCGCTTTTGCATAGTATTTCCCGTAATATCCTGAAGATAAGGCAAATGTACCGAGCATGATCCTCCGCCGGACTTCCTTCCCAAAACTCGTCCCCCTTCGTTCCTGGAATGCTTCGTGCCATGGTTTCTTGGTATCGGCTGCCGGACCATACCTGACGCCATCAAAACGGGCAAGGTTTGAACTTGCCTCGCTCATGCAGGTGACGTAATAGGCCGCAAGCGCGTATGCCATGCCCGGCATCCGGCAGGTAACAATCTCTGCCCCTTTCTTTTCGAGCACCTCGATCGCCTCCCAGGCTTTTGCTGCAACCGCAGGGTCAACACCGGTACCGAAAAATTCCTCGGGGACACCAATCCGCCGCCCCTGGATATTTTTATCGGGCGTGTGGCTGTAAGGCTGATCTATGCTGGTGGAGTCCCGTTGGTCGTACCCGGCGATTACCTGCATGAGACGTGAAGTCTCACCCACCGTCCTCGCCATCGGACCGATCTGTTCGAGGGAGTTGGCGTAGGCGATCAGGCCGTACCTTGATACCCGGCCATAGGTAGGTTTTAGGCCGACAATGCCACAAAATGCAGCAGGGCAACGAATTGAGCCACCGGTATCACTTCCCAGTGCCATCCTGACCATCCCGGCAGCCACCGCAGCGGCACTGCCTCCCGACGAGCCCCCCGGGACCCTGCCCGTGTCAAGCGGGTTTAACGTAGGGCCATACCCGGAGTTCTCGGTCGTAGTACCCATGCCGAATTCATCCATGTTTGTTTTGCCGGCAATTGCTGCACCTTCTGCCAGGAGGAGGGATACGACATGGGCATCATACGGGGGGACATACCCTTCGAGGATGCGTGAACCGGCGGTTGTCCGGATACCTTTTGTCGAGATATTATCTTTTATGGCAATGGCGAGCCCTTCGAGACGTCCCGTGCCATATTCCGGCTCGGGGCAGGTGGTGAGAAAGGCGTTGACCCGGTCGTCGGGTGTAAAGGATAGTCGGGAGCTTACCAACCTACATCACCCTCGGAGCCTTGAAAAAACCATCCTCAGTCTCACCCGCGTTCTTAAGGGCATCTTCCTGCGAAAGTGACGGGGAGATGACGTCCTCCCTCAGCACGTTATAGCGGTCCTGTTCGTACGAGCAGTCCCCCTCGACTGTATCGAGGATATCAAAATAATCAAGGATCCGATTGAACTGGACCGTAAACTCGTCCAGTTCTTCTTTTACTATGCAGATATCGGCGAGCCCTGCAATATGTTCAATGTCCCTCTCAGATACCATGGTCACGCACACCAAACTGGTTTATGTACCCTTGTACCGACCTTTTATAACCATTGTGACGTGCCAGATCCCTGATCGTACGCCATACCCCGCTACCGTATTGCATCGCTTTTTTGTCCTGCCACGCGATTCCGGCAGGAATATGCCTTTCTGCCACAAGCCGGAGGGGTCGTTTTCTGACCCCGTCCACGACCTTATCATGGGCTGGGATCTGGCGTGCAGCGCGCACGACCCGGATATCAAGATACGGCATGGAGATATAGGTGCCATGGAGTGCCGCGACAGCCTGGTCCCGTTCGGCCTGCCTTGGAAGCCCGATAAAATCCGCTTCCAGGTCCGCTTCCAGGTCAGTGGCTGTGAGGTACCGGGAGTACCCGCCGAACAACTCGTCCGCACCCTGTCCGGCAAGGACACGCTCGTACCCGTTCTCACCCGCCCACTTAGTAATACAGTGCATCGTCACCGCAATAGCGGTGTTAACAGGGTCGGGGGAGGGGATAACGGGTACCACTGCTGAAATCCCCTCTGCTACGTCTTTTTTTGTGATCGTAACGCATTCGCAGGACAGTCCGATTGCATCAGCCGCGATGCGGGCGCGGTTGAGGTCATGAGACCCTTCGATGCCGACAGCCACGCATGGCCGGCGGGCAAGTGCAGCGACCAGTGCAGAGTCCACACCACCGGATAAGGCAGTGACCCCTTCATCACTCCTGAGACGGACTGACTCGATAATTGCCGCTTCCAGCTCCAGTTCTCCGGATCCCGGAGTGATATGTCCGACAACCTGCCCGGACTTCACGATAGTCCCGGGTGGGCAGTCACCCGTGATGATTCCAAAATGGTCGCGGGCACACCAATCAATCGATCTGATGTAAAACTCCCCGCCGAATTCACCTACCAGCTCAGGGTGGTGCACAATTATTTCCATGACTTCTTCATCTGATAGTTTACAGCCGGCACGTTCCACCCACCCTTTGAGTTCAAACATCTGAATTGTTTCCCAAAAATAATGTACCTCCATGTGGTAATGAGGGTTGGGGAAGTAAGGGACCCCGATTAATAAGGATTACCCGGGAACCCGGAAATAAAATACGATATGGATTGGATTAAATGAAGTTTTTTATGGCCCGCCTGAATATCTTTCGCAGTTCCGAATCCTATAAAGATATCAACGAAGAGGAGGGTAACATAACAATATTTACCGGTGAAGAAGGACTCTGAATGAATTTTCTTTTTATTTTCCCATTGAGTTAAGGGTGAGAATGCGAATTTTAGATCGGCCAGGGGTAGTTATGAAGGATGAGATTTCCCAACTGTTCGGGTACCTGCAAAGGCTCATCGGGAGCTGCGCAGAACATGACATTACCACGGATATATTCGTGGGCCCGGCCGATCCTGAAGCATACCGTGCAGCACTCGAGGGGGTCCGTGGCTGCAGCGAAAGAATAATTGCGTCGGGTATCACCCGGGAGCAACTGCTTTCACTCTTCATGGAACATGGAGGCGATTACCGTTCTATGCTCCTTGGACTTGTTGAACCATGGGACCTTATTCCGTTGATTGTACCGGCATTTACCCCCGTGCAGGAGGAGCTAATCGGTGCCGCATGCCGGGAATGGGCAATGGCAACGGTACCAGATGACGCGGAAAGTATGGCATCGCAGATCATGTCTGCCGTACAACCGTTGGCCCTCGCCGATCTTCTCTCCCCACTAGCG